>DATFES010000305.1:0-2089 GCA_035250945.1 Alphaproteobacteria bacterium
GCGCTTGCCGCCATCGTCGTAGCGGAACGCGGCGCGGGCGCGGGAAAATTCCGGACGTTCGCCAAGACACCCCGTGCACAGAATCGATTCGGCGCGCGATGGCGCCGGGTCGAAATCGAACGGCAGGCCGCAACACTCGCAATACGGGGCGGCAATCCAGGTGACCCCCGTCCAGCAGCTCGCGCAGAGCGCGTTCGCGCTGTCCACCAGCGCGTCGCATGACAAACATTGCGGCGGCAGCACGACGTCGAGCGTGCGGCGCATCAACAACGTGAGGACATCGCGCAATCTTGATGCGGCGTTCATGACGCAATGCGATCACGGGTTGATCGACCATGTCAACTATGCGCGCCGGTCATTTTCTTGCTTTCGCGGGTCGGCGGCATAGGGAGAAGATTCACGGTTTCTTTTCCATCGATCATGCGATAGTTGGACGATGGCTGGATCTCCCCGTGTCTTCGATCGTCGCGTCGTGCGACTCCACCTGGCGCGCGCAGCGCGCGTTTTCGCCGACCACGATTTCCTATTCCGCGAGGCGGCCGGCCGCTTGGCCGAACGGCTCGACGACGTTCGCCGGACATTCCCGGTGGCGCTGGCGCATGGCGGACACGGCGGCGTGCTGGTCGATGCGCTCGCCGATCGCAGCGACATTGCGACTCTAGTCGAATCCGATCTGTCGCCCGAGGTCGCGCGGCGCGCCTGCGCGCGATCGAGAATACGGCGTATCGTCGTCGCCGACGAGGAGTTCCTTCCCTTCGGCGAGGCGAGCTTCGATCTCGTGCTGAGCTGTCTTTCGCTGCATTGGACGAACGACCTCCCCGGCGCGCTGGTGCAGATCCGCCGCGCGCTCAAGCCGGACGGGTTGTTCATTGCGGCGCTGCTCGGCGGCGAAACGCTCAAGGAGCTTCGCCAGGCGCTCATCGAGGCGGAGGCAGCCGCGTCGGGCGGCGTCAGCCCGCGCGTCTCGCCGTTTCTCGACGTGCGCGAGGCGGGCGCCCTATTGCAGCGGGCCGGATTTGCATTGCCCGTCGTCGACGCCGACACCTGGACCGTGACGTACTCCAGTGCCGTCGACCTGATGCGCGACCTGCGCGGCATGGGCGAGACCAACGCCGTATTCGAACGGCCGCGGCATTTCACCCGCCGCACAACATTGCTGCGCGCCGCGGCGATATATCAATCGATGTTCGCCGACAAGAGCGAACGTATCCCGGCGACGTTCCAAGTCATCATGCTGACCGGCTGGGCGCCGCACGCCTCGCAGCCCAGACCGCTGAAGCCCGGCAGCGCCGTGGAGCGCCTCGCCGCGGCGCTGGATACGCGCGAGCACTCGGCCGGCGAGGCCGCTCGACCGCGCTCCGACAACGAGCCGTAAGGTCTCGAGGGTGCGCCGACCATCCACTCAAACCGGGCATGACGCGGCATTACGCCACTAACGGGCTAGAGAAGATCCCGTAGCAGCGCGATCAGCGGGACATCGGCGGGCGGCATCGGGTAATCGCCGAGCCGCGATGGCCGCACCCATGCGAGTTCCTGCCCCTCGCGGGCGCGCGGCGTTCCCCGCCATTTGCGGCAGACGAATAGCGGCATCAACAAATGAAAATCCGGATAGCGATGCGAGGCAAAGGCGAACGGCGCAAGACAGGCGGTGCGGATATCGATGCCGAGCTCCTCATGAAGCTCACGCGCCAGCGCCGACTCAGGCGCCTCGCCCTCGCGCACCTTGCCGCCGGGAAACTCCCACAACCCGGCCATCGCCTTGCCCGGCGGCCGGCGGGCGAGGAGCACGCGCCCGTCGGCATCGATCAGGGCGGCTGCGGCGACGAGGACGATCGAGGCGACATTTTCCGGCGGCTCGGGAATCCCCTCGCATCCCGCCGGCGCGTCAGCTCCGGTAGCTGCCATTGATGTCGATATAGCCGTGCGTCAAGTCGCAGCTCCACACCACGGCCTTGCCGCGTCCGACGCCGAGGTCGACCGCGATGTCGATCTCGCGGCCCGCCATGTGCCTGGCGACCGGGGTCTCGTCGTAGCCCGGCACCGCTTCGCCTTTGGCGGCGATTTCGACGCCGCCTATGGCGATCTTGAG
>DATFES010000504.1:0-3269 GCA_035250945.1 Alphaproteobacteria bacterium
CCCGCCGCGATCGGCGAGATCGAGCGCCCTGCCAATCGAGCCGTCGGCGAGCGCCACCAGAGGCCCGCGGTCGTCTTTGGCAAGCTCCGGCCGAAAGCGGTCGAGCAGGCTCGCGACATGCTCGCCGGACAACGGCGGCAGCGCGAGATACCGGCATCGCGAGCGGATGGTCGGCAACAATCGGCCCGGCGCGTGGCTCGCCAGCAGCAATAACGCCTGACGCGGCGGTTCCTCCAAGACCTTGAGCAGCGCGTTCGCGGCGTTCGGATTCATCTCCTCGGCGGCATCGACGATGACGATCCGCCAGCCGCCTTCGACCGGACTCATGTGCATTATCTCGATCGCCCGTCGCACGTGCGGCACGACGATTTCATTAGACGGCTTGCCGGTTTCAGGGTGAATCATTCCACGCTCGAGCGTGAATAGATCGGCATGCCCGCCCGCCGCCACCCGGCGGAACACCGGATGGCTCGCGGGCAACGCCAGCGAGTCCACGCCGGATGCACCGAACAATCCCTCGGCCGCGCCGCCTCCCCCAGCCAGCACGAAGCGCGCGAAGCGATAGGCAAGCGTCGCCTTGCCCACGCCGCGCGGGCCGCCGATCAGCCATGCGTGCGGCATCCGTCCCGATCGCCAGGCGGCGAGCATGGCGGCCTCCGCGGCTGCCTGCCCTATCAAGTCGGGATTGGCGCGCGGCGCCGGCGCGTCGATCGCGGCAGTGTCGTCGCTCATTCAGCTTAGTTTAACGCCGAGCCGCGTTTCGACGGCAGCGAAGATCTTGCGTGTCGTGGCGTCGACGTCGCCGGCGGCGTCGATAACGATGCAGCGTCGCGGCTCGCGCCGGGCGATATCGCGGAAACCCTCGCGCAAGCGCTCGTGAAACGCGCGGTCCATCCGCTCGTATCGCGTCTCGTGTCCGCTCCGCGTGGCGGCGCGCCTGAGGCCGGTGTCGACCGGAACATCGAGGATGAGCGTGAGATCGGGGCGAAAATCGCCGATCGCCAGGCGATAGAGCGCGGCGATCGTCGTCCGACCCAGGCGGTGGCCGTATCCCTGGTAGGCCATGGTCGAGTCCGCGAAACGGTCGCTGACCACCCAGACCCCGGTCTCGAGCGCGGGCCGCACGACATGCGCCAGATGCTCGACGCGCGCGGCGAAATGCAACAGCGCCTCGGTGACATGCTGCAAGCGTCCAGGCTCGCCTTCGACCAGGAGACGGCGAATCTCCTCGGCTACCGGCGTGCCGCCCGGTTCGCGCGTCGCTCGGACCTTCTTGCCGGCGTGCGCGAGCGCCGCGACGAGGCGCGCGAGCTGGGTCGACTTGCCGGCGCCTTCGCCGCCTTCGAGCGTGATGAACCGCCCCGGCGATTGCGGCTCGACCGGGCTGCCTAGTCTGGCCGAACGCTTGGCCTGGCGCGTCCTGGCGCGCCGCTGGCTCACTTCTTGGCGCCGAAGATCAGGTGGGTCACGGCGGCGGCGATCCGGCCGGCGAAGCCGAGCCGCGGCACGTCGGCGTCGGCGACGATCGGCACCTCGATTGGCGTAACGCCGGGCGCTGTCACGCGCACCAGGCCGATCGCGGCGCCCTTCAGCACCGGGGCCGGCACAGGCGCATCGAAGACGATACGCGCCTCCATCTGCGGCCGCAGCTTACGCGGCATCGTGACAATGATGTCCTTGGCGGCGACAAGGCCGACCGTCGGCGCTTCGCCCATCCACACATCGGCGCGGTCGACCTGCTGGCCTGCCTTGAACACCGTGTAGTTGTTGAACTCGCGGTACGCCCAGTCCAGCATCCGCTCCGATTCCTCGGCGCGCGCCCGCATGCTCGGCCAGCCGTTGAATACCATGACGATCCGCCGGCCCTCGCGAATGGCCGAACCGGTGAGACCGTAACCGGCATCCTCGGTATGACCGGTCTTGATTCCGTCGGCGCCGGTGTTGCGATAGAGCAACGGATTGCGATTGCCCTGGCGGATAGGCGTGCCTTTGGCGTCGGCGCCGTAGGTGAAATCGAGCTCCTTGAAATATCGATAATGCTCGGGGAAATCGGCGATCAGTTGCCTGGCGAGGACGGCGAGATCGCGCGCCGTCGTGTAGTGATTCGCGTCCGGCCATCCGTGCGAATTGGTGAAGTTGCTCGTCGTAAGCCCGATCCGTTTCGCCTCGGCGTTCATCTGTTCGGCGAAACCCTCCTCGGTGCCGCCGAGTCCCTCGGCCAGCACGATGCAGGCGTCGTTGCCCGACTGCACGATGACGCCGCGCAAAAGGTCCTCCACCTTCACCCGTTCGCCGAGCGGAACGAACATCTTCGAGCCCTGCATCCGCCACGCCCGCTCGCTCACCGGCATCGCGTCATCGAGCTTGAGCCGTCCCTCCTTGAGCGCCTTGAAGACCATGTAGACGGTCATGGTCTTGCTCATCGACGAGGGCGGCATGCGCTCGTCGGCGTTCTTCTCGTAAAGAACGGCGCCGGTGTCGAAATCCATGATGATCGCTTGGCGAGCCGAATTCTCGGGTCCGCCGGACGATTGCGCCGACTGATCTTGCTGCGGTGCGCGCTGAGGCGGCGCTTTGCCGCGCTGTTGGCCGCGATCGCGGCGCTGCTGTTGCCCCTCGGCGCCGTTGATGCCGTCGAGCGACGGCGCCAGCGCGAACGCCGCCAGCGCCAAAACGACCGTCAGGGCGCGGAAGATGCCGTTGGATGCCTTCATGCCACCATCCTGCCTCGGCTGTTGCGGGATCTGGGTCCCGCGAATCCACGATGATCTCGAATATTACAGGCTTTCGCGCGCGTCGCGATCGGCGACTATCGCGGCAAGATGGCGAAACCTTGGCGGCTAATCGACCACCACGCGCGCCTCGGGCGCCAAGGCGGCGACGCGGTCGAGCATTTGGTCGGCGTCGCGAACATTTTGCAGCGGACCGAGCCGGACGCGATAAAGGCTTTGCCCGCCGACGCTGATCGACTGCACTTGGGTGCGGCCAAATCGCTCCAACTCGACGCCTAGGCGCTTGGCGTTGTCATAGTTCGCAAAGGCGCCGGCCTGCACATAAAGACTTGTCGGCCGCACCGGAAGCTGGCGCAAGGTCGGCGCGGCCGCGGCCTGCAGCGGCACTGGCAACGCCGCGACCTCGCTTGCGGGTTGAGATGTGCCCGTGCCGCGCGGCGCTGGCCGCGACACCGGCGGGCCGCTTCGGATGGCAGGTCCTTCGCTGGCCCCAGCCGGGATCGAGGCGGCGGGCGGCGGCAACGGCTGCGAGGCGAC
>DATFES010000521.1:0-3331 GCA_035250945.1 Alphaproteobacteria bacterium
GAAATTCGGGCCGTCGCCGCCGATCTTGAGCGCCAGGCGCGGTCGCGGCCGCGCCGCGGCGAGCGCAGGCTCCACTTGTGCGGCGAACTCCGGCGAATAGAGAAGCGCCGCTGCGCCCGAATCCTCGATCATGAAGCGGTAGTCGTCGGGTTTGAGCAGCGTGTTGAGCGGCACCGGAACGACGCCCGCCTTGATCGCCCCCCAAAAGGCGAAAACGAACTCGGGGCAATCCTTGACCGCCATCAGCACGCGTTCGCCGCGCGTGATCCCGTGACCGAGGAGCGCGTTGCCGGCGCGATTCACCGCGCTTGCGAGGGCGCCATAGGTCAAATCGCCCGCGGCGGTGCGAATCGCCGTCTTGGCGGCGCGGCCCTCGGCGATGTGCCGGTCGATGAATGGTACGGCGACGTTGAAGATCGGGGCGAACGATATGTCGGCCGGCGTCCTGCCGCGCGCGACCGCGACGCTGTGGTCCTGCATGGGCTTCGTTCCGTCTCCCTTGCGCGCGCCCGCTCTTCGAAGGCGGGTCGCCGCTTACCCGTCAGTTGAAGCGAACGTACTCGAACTCGGCCGGTTTGTTGTCGATTCCGCGCGCCGGCGGTGCGATCCAGTTCGCCATCTTGCCCGGCTCGATCACCGCGCCGCCCATCAACGACTGGACGTAAGCGCGATCCTCCGCGGTCGGCAGCCATTCATGACGGCGCTCGGTCCACTCGGCGTCGCTGACGATCCGGCCCTCGGGCGCCGCCTTGATGCCGGCGAACGCGCCGATCTGGCGGTGAAAGGCGCGATGCGGAAGCTTGAGGCGGAAATCGACGCCGTTCTTTTCGATGATCCGATTCCAACGCTCGACGCCCTTGGCGCAATCGGCGATGTAGTCGTCGCGCAACCGTTCGTTCAGCGCCGCCAGCGCCGGCGCCTCGATTTCGCCGATCGCGCCGTCGGCGAGCGCATGCAGCCTATAGACCGCGGCGCCGAGCACGTGGTCGTCGGCGATTCTGGTCTCCTCGAAGCGGCCCTTGAGCCCCATCGAATAGTAATTGGCGGCGTTGGTCGACAGCTCCTGGCCGAATAGGTCGCATGAGACGCTGAAATGGAAATTGAGGTAGCGCTGGATGGTCGCCAGATCGATGGCGCCGAACTGGCGCACGTCGTCGCCGCGGCGCTCGCGCATCAGCTCGCAGGCCCGCTGGACGATGCGGCCGACGCCCGATTCGCCGACGAACATATGGTGCGCTTCCTCGGTCAACATGAACCGGCAGCTACGCGCCAGCGGATCGAAGCCCGATTCGGCGAGCGAGGCGAGCTGGTATTTGCCGTCGCGGTCGGTGAAGAACGTGAACATGAAGAACGACAGCCAGTCGGGCGTCTTTTCGTTGAAGGCGGCAAGAATGCGCGGCTTGTCGGGATCGCCCGAATGGCGTTCGAGCATGGCGTCGGCCTCTTCGCGTCCGTCGCGCCCGAAATAGGCGTGGAGGAGATAGACCATCGCCCACAGATGCCGGCCTTCCTCGACATTGACCTGGAACAGGTTGCGAAGGTCGTAGAGCGACGGGCAGGTCTTGCCCAAGTGGCGCTGCTGCTCGACCGAGGCGGGCTCGGTGTCACCCTGGGTGACGATCAGCCGGCGCAGCGTGGCGCGATGCTCGCCCGGCACTTCCTGCCACGCCGGCGCGCCCTTGTGGTTGCCGAACGAAATCTTGCGCTCAGGGTCCCGTTTGGCGAGGAAGATGCCCCAGCGGTACTCGGGCATCTTGACGTAGCCGAAATTCGCCCAGCCGTTCGGCTCGACGCTGATCGCCGTGCGCAGGTAGACGTCCAGCGACTGCGTCCCTTCCGGGCCCATTTCACGCCACCAATCGAGATAGCGCGGCTGCCAGCCCTCGAGCGCGCGCAGCAGGCGTTTGTCGTTGCCGAGATCGACGTTGTTGGGGATTTTTTCGACGTAATCGATGGACATGGCGATCACACCCGGGTCCGGTTGAAGTCAGGTTTGCGCCCGCTGCCATAAAGCTTGAGCGCGCCCTCGTCGCCGACCGCGTTGGGCCGCTGGAAGATCCAGTTCTGCCACGCCGAGAGGCGGGCGAAGATTTTCGACTCCATCGTCTCCGGCCCGGCGAAGCGCAGGTTCGCCTCCATGCCGGTGAGCGCGTCGGGCGAAAAGGCGGCGCGCTCCTCGATGGCGATGCGCACCTCGTCGTGCCAGTCGATATCGTCGGGCGTGAAGGTGACGAGGCCGAGCGCGTCGGCGGCGGCGGCGTCGAGATCCTCGCCGATCCGCGCGCGCGCCGCCTCGACGCGCGAGGGATCGTCGAGGGCACGGCCCGCCAATCGCGATAGACCGTTGGCCATCGGCAGCGCCGCGAAATTCATCGCCGTCAAACGCAGCATCGGCGCGGGACGATTGTCGCCCTCGAAGGCGCCGTCGAGCATGAAGCTGCGGTCGGCCGCGAGGACCAGCTCGAGCAGCGTGCCGGCGAAGCAGCTTCCCGGTTCGACCAACGCGATCAGGCTGCGCGAGGAGACGTCGATCCGCTTCATCACGCGTTTAAGATAGAGAACGATTTCCCGCACCAGCCAGTCGCCGGAGTGCCGAGCGAGCGCGGCATCGGCCTCGGAGACGAAATCGGGGTTGCCGCTGGATTTGAAGACCCAGGTGCCGATCTCCGGCTCGTTGGTCCGCAAATGCAAGATCGCATCGTCGAGCTCGCGGGCAAGGGCAAACGGCCAGAACGCCGCCCCCGCGGCGTGGATCGCCTCGAGTTCGCCTGGCGGCGCCGTTGCTGGTCCATGCACGGTGATCGTCGCCGCGCGCTGGTCGCGGTCGACGACGACATGGACGTGTTCATAGGCGATCGCTTCGCCGTCGAACGTCCGCTTGAGGGGGGTGAGGGCGACGCCTTTGGCGCCGTTCGGCCGATCGGACTTGCCGGCGAACTCGCCTGCCCGCGATTTCGCCACGTCCAGCAGTTTTGAGAGCGGCACGATTTCGTCGACCAGCCGCCAATCGACGGCGCGCCGTCCCTTGATTCCCTCGACGACGGTGCAGAAGAAATCGGCGCGGTCGCGGCGGACCTTGCGCTTGTCGACCAGTCGCGTGAGCCCGCCGGTGCCCGGCAGCACCGCCAGTAGGGGAACCTCGGGCTACGAGACCTACGTGGCGCCGTCATCGGCCATGAGGATGTAATCGGCGGCCAGCGCCAGCTCGTACCCGCCGCCCGCGGCGGTGCCGTTGATGGCGCAGACATAGCGCTGGCCCGACAGGCTGCCGGCCTCTTCGATGCCGTTGCGGGTCTCGTTGGTGAACTTGCAGAAATTCACCTTCCAACCA
>DATFES010000090.1:0-5102 GCA_035250945.1 Alphaproteobacteria bacterium
GGCGTGGGGGACCGCCTTGGCGACCGTGGCGCGGCGCGCCGGGCGTACGGTCGATTTATGGGCCCGCGAGCCCGACATCGCGGCAACGATTGCCGCCAAGCGGGAGAACGTCGTCTATTTGCCCGGGATCGTCATCGATGCGGCGATTTCGGTGACCAATGATTTGGTGCGCGCCGTCGGTGACGCCGAGGCGATCCTGCTCGTAGTACCGGCGCAGCATCTGCGCGCCGTCGTCCGGGAAATCGCGGCTGTTTCGTCGAGTCAGGCGCCGATCGTGATCTGCGCCAAGGGAATCGAACGCGGCACGCTCAAACTAATGAGCGAAGTGGTGGCCGAGTGCTTGCCCGAAGCGAAACTTGCGGTTCTGTCCGGTCCGACGTTCGCCGCCGAAGTGGCGCGCGGACTGCCGACGGCGGTGACGCTGGCGAGCGACGACGCGGAACTCGGCCAGCGCCTTGCAGCGGCAATCGGCACGGCGACGTTTCGCCCCTATCTCGGCGACGATCCGATCGGCGCGCAGATCGGCGGCGCGGTCAAGAACGTCATCGCCATCGCTTGCGGCATCGTCGAGGGCCGCGGCCTGGGGGAGAATGCGGGCGCGGCGCTGATGACGCGCGGCCTGGCGGAGATCATGCGTCTCGGCGCCGCTCTGGGCGCCAAACGCGACACGCTGATGGGGCTATCGGGCCTCGGCGACTTGTCGCTCACCTGCAACAGCGAACAGTCGCGCAACATGTCGCTAGGAATCGCGCTCGGACGCGGATGGTCGCTCGAGCATGCCGTCGCCGCCAAACGCTCGATCGCCGAGGGCGTCGCCAGCGCCGAGTCGGTGAGCGATCTTGCGGCCAAACTCGGGGTCGATATGCCAATCGTCAATTCGGTCGACGGCATCCTGCATCATTTCGCCGATCTCGACGCGACTATCGCCGCGCTGCTGGCGCGGCCGTTCAAGCAGGAGAGTTGAGCCAACAATGCGCTACTGGTTGATGAAGTCCGAACCGCAAGCCTATTCATGGTCGAAACTGGTCGCCGATGGGCGCGGAAACTGGGACGGCGTGCGCAATCACCAGGCCAAGAACAACCTGATGGCGACGAAGCCCGGCGATCGCGCGTTCTTCTACCATTCGAGCGAGGGACTCGAGATCGTCGGCGTCATGGAGATCATCGGCGAGTATCGCCCCGATCCCACCGATCCGACCGGCAAATGGGGAATGGTCGAGGTGCGACCGCTCCATCCGGTTAAGCGGCCGGTGCCGCTCGCTGCGATCCGCGCCGAAAAGCGGCTCAAGGACTTGGCGCTGGTGCGCCATACGCGGCTCTCGGTGATGCCGGTCGCCGCCGAGGAATGGCGAATCTTGAGCGAGATGGCGGGTGTGCGGCCTTGACTTTGCCGGCGCCCGGGCATGTTTTGTGCCGGTTCGACGAGATCGCCGATCCCGGAGGCAAGGGGTTCGTGTTCGGCGAGGGCGCCGAACGACGCGAAGTCTTCGTGGTCCGCCGCGGCGCCGAGATTTTCGCTTACGTCAATTCGTGCCCGCATATCGGCACCACGCTCGACTGGCGGCCGGATCAGTTTCTCACCTCCGACAAGCGATTCATACTTTGCGGCACGCATGGGGCGATCTTCGACATCGCCAACGGCCTTTGCCTCAAGGGTCCATGCGCCGGCAAGTCACTGGCGCCGATTCCTGTCCGCCTCGAAGGTATCGCGGTCGTGCTCGATTGCTCCCTCTGATGATGAGCAATCGGGCGTTCAAGCGTTCGCGAGCCAGTTCCTGTAATCATCGGTCAGTTCCCTGACCGCGATTTCGTAGAAACGCTTGCCGGCCGCAGGCGACGCCAGATTCGGGTTCGAGCCGATGCGGCCATCGGGGAAGTTGCGGCGATAATCGTCGGCGTTCGAAAAATCGCCGCGCGGCGCGATTTCGGGCGTCATGGCGAAGTGGCGCTCCGCATCGGGATGGACGAACCAGGTGAGCGAGACTTCCGATGGCGTGGCGTGGCTACCCTCGGCGTCGCCATACAGTTCGCGCGAAAGGGCGCCGACGCCGGGGGCCTGCCACCAGTTCTTGAGCCGGCATTTGATCGCCGCGTCGTTGCCGGCGTTCGCCAGCGAGGAATCGGCGTAGATCTCGGAAAATGCGGCGGTCACGGTGGCGATGTTGCCGCCGTGACCGTTGACGAAATAGAAGCGCCGGAAGCCGTGCCTGGCGAGCGAGGCGACATGGTCCCTGATCACGGCGATCAGCGTCGTCGGCCGCAGCGTCATCGAACCGGCGAACGCCAGGTGATGCTGCGCCATGCCGACGGCGATCGTCGGCGCGACCAGCGCGCCCGCCGCTTCGCCGACTCCCCTGGCGATCGTCTCGGCGCAGATGGCGTCGGTGCCGACAAGCCCGTTGGGACCGTGCTGCTCGGTCGAGCCGATCGGCATGACAATGCCGCGGCTTGTCTTGAGATAGTTCTCGACCGCCGACCAAGTCTGTAGGTGCAATAACATCGCCTCGACCTCCCTATCCAACGCTTCGCCGATGATAGCCCCTTCGCGCATCGCTGCCATCCGCGCGATCCGTCGATTGCGCCAATGAGCGAGGCGGGCCATTCTTCGGCCGAGGCGTGCCGGCGGGCGGCGGCGCCAGCAGGGCAGAGGGGCACTTGATCCGCATTTTCATCGGCTTCGATCCGCGCGAAACCGTGGCGTTCAACGTGCTCGCGTACTCCTTGTGGACGCGAGCCAGCGTCCCCCTCTCGATCACGCCGCTGGCGTTGCCGCAGCTCAGGCCGGCGTTCGATCGGCCGCGCGAGAAACTGCAGTCCAGCGATTTCTCGTTCTCGCGCTTCATGACGCCTTACCTTTCCGGCTTCGCGGGCTGGTCGCTGTTCATGGACTGCGACATGCTGGCCCGCGCCGACATCGCCGAGCTGTGGGCGCTTCGCGAGGAGCGTTTCGCGGTGATGTGCGTCAAGCATGTCCATGTGCCGAAGGAGACCGAGAAGTTCCTCGGCGAACCGCAAAGCCGCTACGCCAAGAAGAACTGGTCGAGCGTCATGCTGTTCAATAACGCCAAATGCGGCGCGCTCGCGCCGGCCTACGTCAATCGCGCTTCCGGCCTTGAATTGCATCAATTCAAGTGGCTGTCCGACGAGGGACTGATCGGCGCGCTTCCGGGGCGCTGGAACCATCTCGTCGGCGTCGAGCCCTATCGCGCCGACGCCGGCATCGTGCATTTCACGATCGGCGGGCCGTATTTCGCCGAATATCGCGCCGTGGATTACGCCGAGGAATGGTTCGCCATGCGCGAGGCGATGCTGCGCTGCGATCAGCGCCCGGCTTCTAAATCACTGACATGACGAGGAAAATAGCCGCCGGAGCGGCACTTGTCTTGAGCCCGGGGTTTGGCCAATATCGGCGCTTCGGGGGCGGACACGCGCAAAATCCCAGAACGATCGACGAGGGAGACGCTCGCAATGAGCAACACGACGCTGTTTCCAGTCTCGCCGGAATGGGCCAAGAAGGCCTGGGCGGACGAGACCAAGTACGCGCAGATGTACGAGCGCTCGATCAAGGACCCCGAAGGGTTCTGGGGCGAACAGGGCAAGCGTATCGCCTGGATGAAACCCTACACCAAGGTCAAGGACGTCGCCTATTCGGGCGACGTGCACATCCGCTGGTTCCACGATGGAACGCTGAACGCGTCGGTCAACTGCATCGACCGCCATCTCGCCACGCGCGCGGACCAAACGGCGATCATCTGGGAAGGCGACAGCCCTTCCGAACAAAAGCACATCTCCTACAGCGAGCTGCATCAAAACGTCTGCCGGCTCGCCAATACGATGAAGAAGCATGGGGTCAAGAAAGGCGATCGCGTCACCATCTACCTGCCGATGATTCCCGAAGCGGCGTTCGCTATCCTCGCCTGCGCCCGCATCGGCGCCATCCACTCGGTGGTGTTTGGCGGATTCTCTCCCGATTCGCTGGTCGGCCGCATTCAGGACTGCGACTCGAACTTCCTCATCACCGCCGACGAAGGCCTGCGCGGCGGCCGCAAGGTGCCGCTCAAGGCGAACGCTGACGAGGCGCTGAAAAGCTGCCCATCGGTCAAGAACGTGCTGGTGGTGAAGCGGACCGGCGGAAAGGTCAACTGGGTTCCGGGCCGCGACCTCTGGTACGACGACGAGTTGGCGGCGGTTTCGTCCGACTGCCCGCCGGCCGAAATGAAGGCCGAGGACCCGCTGTTCATTCTCTACACGTCGGGCTCGACGGGCCAACCCAAGGGCGTGTTGCACACCACCGGCGGCTATCTCGTCTACGCGGCGCTCACGCACCAATATGTCTTCGACTATCACGACGGCGACATTTACTGGTGCACCGCCGACGTCGGCTGGGTGACCGGCCACACATACATCGTCTACGGCCCGCTCGCCAATGGCGCCACCTCGTTGATGTTCGAGGGCGTGCCCAACTATCCCGATTTCTCGCGCTTCTGGCAGGTGGTCGACAAGCACAAGGTCAATATCTTCTACACCGCGCCGACGGCGATCCGCGCGCTGATGCGCGAAGGCGAAGGTCCGGTCAAGCGGACCAACCGCAAGTCGTTGCGGCTGCTCGGCACCGTCGGCGAGCCGATCAATCCCGAAGCATGGTTGTGGTATCACGGCGTGGTCGGCGATAGTCGCTGTCCCATTGTCGACACGTGGTGGCAGACCGAAACCGGCGGGATTCTCATCACCCCGCTGCCCGGCGCCATCGCCCAGAAGCCGGGTTCGGCGACCAAGCCTTTCTTCGGCGTGAAGCCGGTCATCGTCGACAACGAAGGCAACCAGCTCGAAGGCGCAGCCGAAGGCAATCTGTGCATCGCCGATTCGTGGCCGGGCCAAATGCGCACCGTGTTCGGCGACCACAAGCGCTTCGTCGAGACGTACTTCAGCACCTTCAAGGGCAAGTATTTCACCGGCGATGGATGCCGGCGCGACGCCGACGGCTACTACTGGATCACCGGCCGCGTCGATGACGTCATCAACGTCGCCGGGCATCGGCTCGGCACCGCCGAGATCGAAAGCGCGCTCGTCGCCCATCCCAAGGTCGCCGAGTCGGCGGTCGT
>DATFES010000537.1:0-5334 GCA_035250945.1 Alphaproteobacteria bacterium
TGGGGTTGCTTGGCGTCGCCGATCGCATGGCGGTGCACCCCGACCTGCTCAAGGCGGCGCGCTCGGGCGAAGAGGTGGCGATCAGGCTCGTCGCCGCTTGGGGGTTCGGGCGCCGGGCCCATGTCGGCGGCGCCAAGGCGCCCGGCCTGTGGATGCTGGGCGGCGGCGTGCGGCTACTCGAGCGGGGCCGGCCGGGCGTCCTGGCAACCGACCTTGCGGCGTGCGACAGCTATGTCGGCGCGCCTGAAGCCGCATCTCGAATCCGCTGCCCGACGCTTCTGGTGCTGGCAGAAATGGATCGCATGACCCCGCCGGGAGCGGCGCGCGGCATCGAGCGGGCGATCGCCGGCGCGCGCACGGTCGTCATCGGCGACGCCGGGCACATGATGATGGTCGAACGCCCCGACGATACGCTCCGCGCGCTGGCCGATGCGGTGTGAATGTCATGGACAAGCGTGAAAAAATAGTCGAAACGCGCGGGCGCTATCGCCACTTCCTCGCCATACCGACCCGCTGGATGGACAACGACATCTACGGCCACGTCAACAACGTGGTCTACTACAGCTACTTCGACACGGTGATCAACGCGTACCTGATCGAGACGGGCGGCCTCGATATTCACGAGGCCGCCGTGATTGGCATAGCAGTCGAAACCGCGTGCCGGTTCCACCGCTCGCTCGCGTTTCCCGACGTCATCGACGCCGGATTGCGGGTCGGCAGGCTTGGAAATTCGAGCGTGCGCTACGAAGTGGGGCTGTTCCGCCGCGGCGAGGACAGCGCCGTCGCCGACGGCCATTTCATCCATGTCTTCGTCGATCGGCCGACGCAACGACCGGTGCCGATCCCGACTCCCATCCGCGCGGCGCTGGAGCGGCTTATTATCGCCGATTGACCGCGGCAACGCGAAAAAAAGCCTCGCCCGTCGCCATGCTCAGGACGAGGCCACCTTTCATGATCCTCACGCCGGTCGCGCCGGACCATGAGGACGTCGATGCAAGATCGACGTTAGGCCGCCTTGTTTTCGAGCGTTGAGCCGTTGCCGGACTTGGTCTCGATCTTGATCGTGCGCGGCTTCATCGCCTCCGGCACCTCGCGCACCAGATCGATGTGCAGCAAGCCGTTGATCAGCTCGGCGCCCTTGACCTTGATGAAGTCGGCGAGCTGATAGCGACGCTCGAATGCGCGCCCGGCGATGCCGCGATGCAGATATCGGCCCTCGCCATTGGGGCGCTCGGCTTTGCCGTGCACGACCAGCGAATTATCCTGCGCCACGATCTCGAGGTCCTGCGGCGAGAATCCGGCGACCGCCATTGTGATGCGGTAGTCGTCCTCGCCCGTCTTCTCGATGTTGTAGGGCGGATAGCCGTTCGTCTCGTCGCCGTGCATGGCCGCGTCGACGAGCTGGCTCAGCCGGTCGAAGCCGATCGTGGAACGGAATAGGGGAGAGAAGTCGAATGCGTGCATATCCATATCCTCCTTGACGAGCAACATGGTTGACCGGAGCCACCCGAGGGTCGGCTCCATTTGGGTTCGTGTGCGGACCCCTGGCAGGCGGTCCGCCACGATTGCGATGTAGGTATTCGGCCCGGCCGGTCAAGTGCCTGGCGCCGAGCCGCGAAACGAAAAAGGCGCCTCCGTCGAGGCGCCTTTTTGGACAAGCCGCTGCGGCCGCCTCTACTTTTTCTCGGACGACTTGAGGCCAAAATTCTGAAAGCGCTTGTTGAATTTCGCCACCTGACCGCCGGAATCGACCAGCCGGTGCTGGCCGGTCCAGGCCGGATGCGTCTTGGGGTCGATGTCGAGGCGCAGCGTCTCGCCCTTTTGGCCGTAGGTCGAGCGGGTCTTGAACGAGGTGCCGTCGGTCATGACCACGGTGATCTCGTGATAATTGGGGTGGATTTTTTCCTTCATGGCCCGCGTCCAACGCTCCTCGATTTGGCCGCCGCCGGGCGCGCCCCAAGCGTGCGAAAATGAAGCGCGGTGTATAACCCGAGCGCTGGCCGCGGCGCAAGGCTCTCCGCCGAGACGCGAAAGCTGCTGCTTGTTGCCGCGGCTGCGCCGTGTTAAGGGGGCGCAAGTCCCGGCGCGACCGGGATAATTCGCCTTTGACGCGGACCCCGCCGATGGATCAAAGCGCGTTCGAAACTCTGGTCGATGGCACGCTGGCCGAATTGATGGAGCGGCTGGAAGCCCAGCTCGCCGACGAAGATATCGAGCTCAACGCCGGAATCCTGACCATCGAGCTCGCCGATGGGCGGCAATACGTGATCAACAAGCACGGCCCCAACCGACAATTGTGGATGTCGTCGCCGGTCTCGGGCGCCTGGCATTTCGCTTGGGACAGCGAGGCTCGGGCATGGCGCTCGACGCGCGGCACCGAGACGCTTCACCGCCTGCTCGAAGCCGAGCTCACGGCGATCGTCGGCACGGGCGTCGCGCTTGGCTAACGAACGCCGCTCGCACTCCGACGCAGCGGCGACACGGCCGCCGCGCAGCGCCGATGTTCGCGTGCTCCGCCGCCTGCTGCGATTTTTGGCGCCATACAAGGGAACTATCGGGCTCGCCGCGGCGGCGCTCGTCATGGCGGCAGGCACGGTGCTCACCTTCGGCGCCGGATTACGCTGGCTGGTCGACGAAGGGCTGTCGCGCGGCGGCACGGAGCGACTCGATCAGGCCCTCGTCATTCTGTTCGTCGTGGTCGCCGTTATGGCGTCGGCGACCTTCGCGCGCGCATATTTCGTCACTTGGCTCGGCGAACGCGTGGCGGCCGACATCCGACGGGCCGTGTTCGATCATGTCCTGCGTTTATCTCCGGCGTTCTTCGAGACGACGCGCACCGGCGAAGTCCTGTCGCGGCTGACGGCGGACACGACGCTGATCCAGACGGTCGTCGGATCTTCGGCATCGATGGCGTTACGCAATTTTTTGCTGCTCGCCGGCGGAGTCGCGATGATGATCGTTACCTCGCCGAAGCTCACGCTACTCGCGCTCTTGGTCGTGTCGCTGGTCGTGGCGCCGATCCTGGTCTTCGGCCGGCGCGTGCGACGGCTTTCGCGCGAGAGCCAGGATCGTCTCGCCGACGTCGGCGCGCATGTCGACGAATCGCTCAACGCCGTTCGTACCGTCCAAGCCTACACCAACGAGGCGCGCGATACGGCGCGCTTCGCAAGCGAAGTCGAGCGCGCCTTTGCCGCGGCGGCGCGGCGCGCCTGGGTGCGTTCGGCGCTCGTCGGCGCGGTCATTCTGCTCACCTTCAGCGCCGTGGGCATCATCCTGTGGATCGGCGGGCACGATATGATCGAGGGCCGCATCACCGCCGGCGAATTGTCCGCCTTCGTCTTTTACGCGGTGCTGGTCGCAGGGTCGGTCGGCGCGATCAGCGAGTTCGCCGCCGACGTGCAGCGCGCCGTCGGCGCATCCGAGCGGCTGTTCGAACTGCTCGATGCCGAACCCGGCGTCGAGCCGCCGGCCAAGCCGCGCAAGTTGCCGGCTCCGGCGCTGGGCGCCGTCGCGCTCGATCATGTGACTTTCCACTATCCCAATGACGGGGCGCGCCCGGCGCTGGTCGACGTCGACCTCGCGGTTGATCCGGGCGAGACGGTGGCGCTGGTCGGCCCGTCGGGGGCGGGAAAGACCACCGTGTTTCAGCTTCTGTTGCGCTTCTACGACCCCGAGCGCGGCCGCGTGCTCCTCGATGGCGTCGACGTCCGCGAGGTCGATCCCCGCGAGTTGCG
Organism: Alphaproteobacteria bacterium; assembly: GCA_035250945.1. Classification (GTDB taxonomy): domain Bacteria; phylum Pseudomonadota; class Alphaproteobacteria; order CACIAM-22H2; family CACIAM-22H2; genus DATFES01. Next base: position 3,735 of record DATFES010000537.1, read on the forward strand.
CCAGCGTTTGGCGCTGGTCGCGCAGGACCCGGTAATATTCGCCACCGATGTGTGGGAGAACATCCGCTACGGCAAGCCGGATGCCAGCGACGCCGACATCCGCGCTGCGGCCGATGCCGCCGCCGCGTTGGAGTTCATCGAGCGCTTGCCGCGGGGATTCGCCACTTTTCTCGGCGAGCGGGGCGTGCGGCTCTCCGGCGGGCAGCGCCAGCGACTTGCGATCGCCCGCGCGCTAATCCGCGATCCGGCGGTCTTATTGCTCGATGAAGCGACCAGCGCGCTCGATTCCGAAAGCGAGCGGCTGGTTCAACAGGCGCTCGAGCGGGTGATGGCGCGCCGCACGGTGATCGTCATCGCGCATCGTCTGGCGACCGTTTTGAAAGCGAAGCGTATCTGCGTGCTCGATCAGGGACGCATTGTCGCCATGGGAACGCACGCCGAGCTGATCGCCGCGCGCGGGCTCTATGCGCGCCTGGCGGCGCTACAGTTCCGCCGCGAGGAAACGGAGCTCGTTGCGCGAGCCGAGCCGGCGCCGGCTGACAACGTCAGTTGACGAGCTGCCAGGTTCCGTCGGATTGGCGGCACGCTGTGCCGTAGACGTTCTGGCGGCGGCCGTCGATCGTCGCCGTCGTCTGATATTCGCGGCAGTAGCGTCCGTCCCTTTCGAAAGTGCGCGTCGGCTCGACCGTGTAGTCGTAGCCGTTTTCGGCGTTGCTCCACGCCACGCGCCGCTTGTCGGGCGCGTGCTCGAGCGCGTAGCCGACGCAACGCTGATCGACATTGTCCATGCTGCGGCCGATCGATGCGCCGACCAGCGCGCCGACGACGATGCCGCCGATCGTCGCCGCGGTGCGGCCGGCGCCCTTGCCGACCTGATTGCCGATGACGCCGCCGGCGGCGCCGCCGACCACGCCGCCGATCAATTCGCGCGACAGCAACGGCCGGTCGCAATAACCGCGGTCGACGCCATAGGGGACGCCGTACACCACGTAGCCGCTCGGCCGCGCTGGGCCATAGGGATGGACGACATATCCTGTTTGCGCCTGCTTGGCGCGATAGCCGTGCGCCGGCGCCCATGCCGGCGGGTCGGCGGCGGCCGGCGTCGCAACCGTCAGCGCGAGAAAGGCGAAAGCCGATACGACCGGGCGCGCGACGCAACGGGCATGAAATTTGAACGGCGACATCGAACGGCGACTCCAGAGGCGATTTGGTAAGCGATTTCTTAGTTGTAGCGGCGTCAGCTACCCCGTCTTCGCTACGACAATGCGCTTGGCCCCTTGGTTATTCAATGAATTGGCGGCGCGGGCTCAGATTTCTTACAGGCGCGGTGTTGGCGTCCGCTTTCTGTCACAATCGACGCAGGGCGAAATGCCCATGCAAAGGACGGGGTTCCCTCGCAAACGGTTCCAAGGCATTATTTTTCTGCCTTTCGGGCCGACGGCGGAGTGGCGCGAGCGGCGACGGGGTTATGCTCGATTGGCGCTCAAACGATCACCCACGGACAACGGCCGGGACTCTATGATTCGATCCGGGGACACCTTGGCGATCCGTATCGCGGCATTCGCGTCATGCGCGTTGGTACTTGCATCGTGCGGCTCGC
>DATFES010000547.1:0-6812 GCA_035250945.1 Alphaproteobacteria bacterium
GGGTTCGGGGTCGACTCGGTCTGGATGAACATGGCCTATATCCTGTGGCTGACGGCATCGCACGCCTCGACAACGCGCATCGCGCCTCGTCGCTTCCTTGGTCTAAATGGCGGCTCGCTTATCTTAGGTCAATGCTGATTCGGCCGCCCGGGGTAGCATTTTACCGCAAGTCACAGACACAGGAAAGAAAATGAGCCAGACGCCCGGTGAAACGCTCGATTCGGCGCCGAAGCCAGCCGAGCCTCGGCTCGCGGTGGTGCGGACCTACGACCGGCCGGAACCGGAGCGGCCAACCGGCGGAACGATGACCGATGTCGAATCTTGGCTCGGCGGGGCGGCGCGCTCGATCGACGACACGCTGCTGCTGTTCGACGAGCTGTGCTGGCGGCTGCTCGCCGCAGGCGCGCCGCTCGGGCGGGTCCTGTTGAGCGTGCGCACGCTTCACCCGCAGTTCATCGGCTTCGGCTTTCGTTGGCGACGCAAAGCCGGGCGCACCGAGGAGGTCACGGTGCCGCATGCCATCCGCGAGAGCGACTACTACCTCGCCAGCCCAATGCGGCCACTGTTCGAAGAGCGCCGCGCGGTCCGCGCGAAGCTCGAGGGCGGCCCGATTCCCAACTTCCCGATCCTCGCCGAGCTGAAGGCGGAGGGCTTCACCGACTATTTCGCCATACCGATCGTGTTTTCCGAAGGACTCGTCCACGGCGTGACGCTGGCCGCCGATCAGCCGGGCGGATTCGGCGAGGCGAACGTCGCCGCGATCGAAAAACTGGCCCGGCCGCTGGCCAATCTCCTCGAGATTCATTCGCTGCGACGCATGACTGCGAACGTGCTCGACGTCTACCTGGGCAAGCTCGCCGGTCGCAAGGTGCTCAAGGGGGAGATCCATCGCGGCCGCGGCGAATCGATCCACGCCATAATCTGGTCGTCCGATATCCGCGGTTTTACCCGCATGTCGGATCGCTTGCCCGCCGAGCGAGTGATCGAAATCTTGAACGCAGTGTTTGAAGCGCAGTCGGGGCCGATTCGCGAATGCGGCGGGGAGATCCTCAAATTTATCGGCGACGGGTTGCTGGCGATCTTTCCGCTGGTCGATATCGAGCTGTCGCGGGCCACCGCACGACGGACGCTCGACGCGGCGACAAGGAGTCTGGCCAATATCGCCGCGCTCGACGTTCGCCGGCTGGCCGGCGACGCCGCACGGCTAAAGATCGGCGTGGCGCTCCATCCGGGCGAGGTTTACTTCGGCAATATCGGCGCGCCCGAGCGGCTCGATTTCACGGCGATCGGTCCCGCCGTCAACCTGGTCTCGCGGCTCGAACAGCTCTCCAAGCGGCTCGACCGGCCATTGTTGCTGTCCGATGCGTTTGCCCGGCTCCACGGGCCGGGCCTGGTTTCACTCGGCGTCCATCCGCTGCGCGGCGTGGCCGAGCCGATGGAGGCGTTCAGCGTCGCGTGAGCCGGCGCGAGCGCAGCTACGTGATGGCGTCGACGTCTTCGTCCGACAAGGTGCCGGGGACGATGGTCAGCGGCACGCGCAGCTTGCCGGCGTACTTGCCGGCCAGCTCCGAGACCAGCGGTCCGGGTCCGCGCGGGCCGGTGTCGGCGCCGAGCACGAGGATCGATATTCCGGGTTCCTCCTCGAGCAGCTTGATGAGTTCGTCGCGCACGGTGCCCTCGCGCACATAGAGGATCGGCATTTCGCCGGCGAGCTCCAGCACCTCCTTCGAGAGCTCTTGCAGCCGATGCTCGGCTTCGCTGCGGCGCTCCTCGCGCATGATCTCGCCGACCCCGAGCCACTCGCTGTTGGCCGGCTCGGTGACATAGAGCATGGCGACGCGTCCGCCGGTCGCCTTGGCGCGGCGGCTGGCGAAGCGCAAGGCGACCTTCAGCTCGGCCGATTGGTCGACCACCAGGAGAAAAACGCGCTGGGTCTGTTTGATGCGATCGGGCATGGTGCGATCCTCTCGTTCCCTTACGCTTACGCCCGGCGGAACAGGGCGCCCGCGGCCCAGCCGGAGAAGACCGCAATCAGCACGGCCAAAATGCCATAGCTGGCGGCACGCCGGTGGGCGAACTCGTACACTTCGGCGCCGGCGCCGACGCGGCTGACGAACATCGGCGTCGTCTGCGCGGCGATGACTTGTCCGTCCTTGATCAGAAACACCTCGACCGTGTAAGCGCCGGTCGGCACGTTCGAGGGCAGCTGAAATCGCGTGCTGAACAGGCGCGGCCCCAAGAACAACACCTGGCCGACCTGGCTGGCGAATAATTCCTGGCGCTCCTTGTTGCGCAGCAGGCCGTCGCGAAACATGGCGATCTCGGCCGAGGGCCGGGTTTCGCGCGTGCCGAGCCGCAAATAGTGCACGCCAAGCTGATGGCGTGCGCGGGCCGCCGGCGCGGCGATGTCCTCAATGCGATCGCTTGCCGCGACGCGATAGAACGCCGGCACGCCAGTAAACGTCACTTCGTCGCGATTGATCCAGATGCCGAGAATGCGCGATTTACGGCGCACCACCGCCTCGCTCTCGGGTCCGCGCAGCGCCACGACGACGTCGCCCTGGCCCTCGGTGGCGCCGAACAGCAAGACTTCGGTGCCGGCGAAACCGGTGGTGATGGCGATGAGGTGGCTCGACAAGTCGGCGACCAGCGGCTGGGCGCGCGCCGGCGCGGCGACGAGGAGCAGCATGGCGGCGGCGAGGAGCGCGCGCGTCATGGCGCCGACGTCAAATGCGTTTCGACCGAATAAAGCTCGGCCGGCGTCAACACCAGGTTCGATCCCAGCCGCAGCGCGACCGCGACGATCAGCAGCGCCATCAGCACGCGGGTCTGCTCGGCCTTGAGCCTGGCGCCAAGACGCGCGCCGAGCGGCGCCCCGGCCGCCGCGCCGAAGATCAGCACCAGGGCCAGCATGGCGTCGACCGTCTGGTGCGACCACGATTGCAGCCAGGTCACGCTCGACGACACGAAGATGATCTGCATGAGCGAAGTGCCGACGACGACCGACGTGGGCATGCCGAGGAGATAGATCATCGCCGGCACGAGCAGGAAGCCGCCGCCGATACCCATCAGGCCGGAGAGCACGCCGACGACCAGCCCGAGCCCGAGCGGCAGAAAGACGCTGAGGTAGAGCTTCGACTTGGGAAAGCGCAGCTTGAGCGGCAGGCCATGCAGCCAAGTGTGCCGGTGAAGCTTGCGCAGCGGCGAGCCGGGCGTACGCACGCGACGGAGCGCGCGCAACCCTTCGACCAGCATCATGACGCCGACCGAACCGAGCAGCAGCACATAGGCGAGTTGCACCACCAGGTCGATCTGCCCGAGCCGCGACAGCAGGCCGAACAGCGCCACGCTCGCCGCCGATCCGGCGACGCCGCCGACGAGCAGCACCGCGCCCATCTTGAGGTCGACGGCGCGCCGGCGCCAGTGGCTCAAGACGCCCGAAACCGACGGCGCGATCACCGTGTTGGCGCCGGTCGCCGCGGCGACCGCCGGCGGCACGCCGAGAAAAATCAGCAACGGCGTGATGAGGAACCCGCCGCCGATACCGAACATGCCCGCCAGCAGCCCGACGCCGCCGCCGATCGCCAGCATCATGAAGACATCGAGCGACAGCTCGGCGATCGGAAGATAGATCGGCATTGGCGCCCGCCTCCCTCAGTGCCGCGGCTCGTCGCCGACCGAATAGAGATCGGCCGGGGTGGCGACGAGATCGAAGGCGAGCTTCGCCGCCACCACCAAGACCAGCAGCGCCATCAGCCCGCGCAATTGCTCGCCGCGCAGCTTGGCGCCGAGGCGCGCGCCGAACTGCGCGCCGACGACGCCGCCGGCGAGCAGCAGCAGGGCCAGGAATACGTCGACCGTTTGCACCTGGTAAGCCTGCAGGAACGTGACGTTGGCGGTGACGAAGAGAATCTGGAACAGCGAGGTGCCGATGACCACCGAGGTCGGCATGCCGAGTAGATAGATCATCGCCGGCACCATGATGAATCCGCCGCCCACACCCATCAACGCGGCGAGGATGCCGACCAGCGCGCCGACCAGGAGCGGCAACAGCGCGCTGATATAGAGCTTCGACTTGGGGAAGCGCAGCTTGAACGGCAGGCCGTGCAGCCAGGTGTGCTGATGCAGCTTGCCGCGCCGCGTCGTGCCGGTGGCGGCGTGCCGGCGAAAGGCGCGCATGGACTCGAACAGCATCAGACCGCCGACCAAGCCGAGGATGACGACGTAGGAAAGCGAGATGAAGATGTCGACCTGACCCGCGCCGCGCAGGAAGGCGAAGATTTGCACGCCCAGCGTCGAGCCGACGATGCCGCCGGCGAGCAGCACCGAGCCCATGCGGAAATCGACGTTGCCGCGGCGCATATGGGCCAGCATGCCCGAGACCGACGAAGCGACGATCTGCGCCGCCTCGCTGCCGACGGCGACCGGCGGCGGCACGCCAATGAAAATCAGCAACGGCGTCATCAGGAACCCGCCGCCGACGCCGAACAGGCCCGAGAGCAATCCGACCAGGCCGCCGAGCCCGAGCAACAAGAACACGTTCACGGACATCTCGGCGATCGGCAGGTAAATCTGCATCGGCGTCGGTCGATTACATCGTGGCGCAGGCGGGACATCGGGCGGGCAGGACTTGCGGGGAACGCCCGACCCCTCGGAATCGAGCGCCGCGCCACACCGCTCCAACACGGCCGCTTGCGGGCCCCCGGGAGCCAGAGTAACGCGGCGAAAGCAAAGGCTTTTTTACTTTGCGCCGGGCCTCCCAATGGCGCAAGGAAAATGCGCCGAATCGCCCGACACGCGTGGGGTTCAGATCAGCGATCGGGCCGCAACAGACCGACGATGTCCTGAACCTCGCCGAGGTTCTTATCGGCGATGGCGCGCGCGCGCTCGGCGCCGCGTTTCAATACGCCATCGACATGGGCGGGGTCGGCCATCAGGCGTTTCATTTCGGCGCCGATCGGTCCCATGATCGCCACCGCGACCTCCGCCAGCCGGCCCTTGAAGGCCGAGAACTGCGCGTCGGCGAACTCGGCGACGGCGTCGGCGAGCGTCTTGCCGGCGAGCGCGGCGTAGATGCCCAGTAGGTTCTCCGCCTCGGGGCGGTCCTTGAGACCCGCCGGCCGGTCGGGCAGCGGGTGAGGATCGGTTTTCGCCCGCTTTATTTTTTGCGCCACCAAATCGGCGTCATCGGTGAGATTGATGCGGCTGTAGTCGGAGATGTCGGACTTCGACATTTTTTTCGTGCCGTCGCGCAGACTCATCACCCGGGTCGCGGCGCCGAAGATCTGCGGCTCGGGCAGCGGAAAGTATTCGACGCCATAGCGCCGGTTGAAGGCGCCGGCGATGTCGCGCGAGAGCTCGAGATGCTGCTTCTGGTCCTCGCCCACCGGCACATGGGTGGCGCGATAGAGCAGGATGTCGGCGGCCATCAGCACCGGATAGGCGTAGAGCCCAAGCCCGGCGTTGTCGCGGTCCTTGCCGGCCTTCTCCTTGAACTGCGTCATGCGGTTGAGCCAGCCGAGCGGCGTGATGCAGCCGAACAGCCAGGCGAGCTCCGAGTGGCCGGGGACGGTCGACTGGTTGAAGATGATGCAGCGTTCGGGATCGATGCCGCAGGCGATATAGGCCGCGGTCACCTCGCGCGTTTGGCTGCGCAGCAGCTTGGGATCTTGCGGCTGGGTCAAGGCGTGCAGGTCGACGATGCAGAAGATGCAGTCGAAATCCTCCTGCAGCAGCACCCAGTTGCGGATGGCGCCCAGATAGTTGCCGAGATGCAGGTTGCCGGTCGGCTGAACGCCGGAAAAAATGCGGTTCATTGTCGGTGAAATCCGTCGCGAGGCCGCGTTTATCGCCGCTTATGCCGCTTGGGTCAACTTTTGGCCCCGAGCTGGCGCATGAGCTCGCGAAAATCGGTCGCCTTGAGCGCCTGCGCGGCGAGCGCGAAGCAGGCGAGCCCGCCAACCACCAGGAGCGCCAGCGCGCCCGCCCGGTGTGCGAGCCCGGCGGCGAGCCAGAGGGCAAGCGGCTGCGCCAGCCCCCACAGCAGCGCCGCCATAACGATGGTGGCGGCGATCATGCGCGGCAAGCGCGCGCCGAGCCGCGCATCGGGCGCGAACGCGCCGCGGCGTTTCAGCATCAGCGCCAGCAGCGACGCATTGAGCCAGGCGGCGAGCGCCGAAGCGAGCGCGATCCCGACATGGGCGAGCGGGCGCATCAAGATCAGCGCCAGCGCGGTGTTGGCGACGACGCACACGATGGCGATCTTGACCGGCGTCGCGGTGTCCTCGCGGGCGTAGAAGCCCGGCGTCAGCACCTTGATCAGCACATAGGCCGGCAGCCCCAGCGCGTAGGCCCGGAGCGCCGCTGCAGTGGCGTCGACGGCGAGGCTACCGAAGGCGCCGCGTTCGAACAGCACGGCGATGATCGGCCGCGCCAGCACGACCAGCGCCGCCGCCGCCGGCAGGGTGAGCAGCAGCGCCGCCTCGAGACCGCGATTCTGCGTCGCCAGCGCCGCCGCGTCCTCGCCGCGCCGCACCTGACGCGCCAACGCCGGCAGCAGCGCGGTGCCGATGGCGATGCCGATGACGGCGAGCGGCAGTTCGTAGATGCGGTCGGCGTAATAAAGATACGACACCGAACCGGTCGGCAGCAGCGAGGCGATGATCACGTCGATGACGAGATTGATTTGCACCACCCCGCTGCCGATCGCCGCCGGCAGCATGAGCGCCAGCATCCGCCGCACCTCCGGCGACAGCCGCGGGCGCGGCAATCCCAGCGCCATGCCGGCGCGCCGGCACGCCTCAGCGAGCCAC
>DATFES010000556.1:0-6425 GCA_035250945.1 Alphaproteobacteria bacterium
GCCGCCCGGGCGTCGGTCGTCGCGCGTCCCTCGGCGTCGAGCGCCCAGCCTTCCGGGATCAGCTCGCCCTTTTGTGCGGCGACCATGATCTTGCCGCGCGCCACCTTGGAAAGCGATAAATCGATGACCAGCGGCGGCGCGCCGCGCCGCGGACACGCGAAGGCGATCGGGTTGGTGCCGAAGATGGCCCGGCGGCCGCCCCAGGGCGCGATGCCCGCCGGCGAGTTGCCCAAGGCGAGCGCCACCAGCCCGTCGGCGGCCAGGGGTTCGAGGTGATAACCGGCGGCTCCGAAATGATGCGAGTTGGTGACACCGAGCGCGCATAGGCCGGTATCGCGGGCCTGTATGCGTGCTTGCGCGAGACCGAGCGCGATCGCCGGAAACGCGAATCCATCGCCGGCGTCGACCATGAGGACCGCTGGCGCTGTTTGCCGCAACACCGGCGACGCCCTGCCATCGACCTTTCCGGCCACGGCCTGATCGCAGTATGCGGGAACCCGCGACAGGCCGTGACCGGCTAGTCCGTCGGCCTCGGCGGCGACGAGCGCGCGGGCGACCGCTTCGGCGTTCTCGACCGTGGCGCCGGCGGCGACGAGCGCGCGCACCGCCAGGCCATGCGCCTGGACGAGCGACAGCGCCGTCATCGGCCGCGCGCGCCGAGCGCTTTGCGTATGTTCGCCACGGTCACCGACGAGACCCGCCGATTGGCCTCTTCCGTCACCCCGGCGATGTGCGGCGTCAGCCACAGCCGCGGCACGCCGACGAAGATCGAGTCCTTGGCCACCGGTTCGCTCACGAAGACATCGAGCACGGCGCCGCCGAGCCTGCCTTCCCTGAGCGCCGCGACGAGCGCCGTCTCGTCCACCATGCCGCCACGCGAGGTATTGATCAAGATCGCGCTCGGCTTCATCCGCGCCAGCGCCGCGCCGTCGATCAGATTGCGGGTCGCCGGCAGCAGCGGCACGTGCAGGCTGACGACATCGCTTGTCGCAAGCAACCGCGCCAGGTCGACCGGCGCGACGCTGTGCTCCTGCCACGCCGGATGATCGGCCCCAATACCGGGATCATGGGCGACGATCGCGATCTCGAGGGCGCGCGCGCGCCGCGCCACGGCGCGGGCGATCTCGCCAAAGCCGATCAACCCCAACCGCTTGCCGCTCGCCTCGCGAAACATCAGTTCGTTGCGCGGCCATCTCCCCGCCAGAACGGCCTCGTTGGCATGCCATACGTCGCGCAACGCCATCAGCATGGCGGCGATGACGTATTCGGCGACCGAAGCCGTATTGGCGCCCGAGGCCGGAAAGACGCGGATCCCGCGCCGCGCGCATTCGTCCATGTCGATGTTGTCGAGCCCGACGCCAAGTCGCCCGATCGCCCTTAGCTCGCGGCACGCAGCGAGCACGGCGCCCCGCACCTGGGTGCGGTTGCGTACGATAAGCGCCGGAACCTTGGCGGCGACCGTCTTGATTTCGTCCGGCTTGTCGACCAGCGCGGGATCGTAGTGGACGCGAAAATCGCGGGCGAGATCGTCGACCGCCCACGCATCGATGAATTCGGTGATGACAATGTCGAGCATGGTGTCTTGACGGGTCATGACACGACGCCAATCCTCGCCCGTCGAACGGCATCGATCGCTCTTGACCGGACGGATCGTTCCCGGCATGGCGAAAGCATGTTCACTCCGCCGCGGCGTCGCGCAGCAGCGATTCGCCGGGCCGCACGCGCGTGAACGCGACGGGGCGCATGTCGACGCAGAGACTCCTGCCGGCCATCTTGACGCAGGTGTAGGTGGACGTCGCAAGGTCCGAAGTCGCGGGAAAATCGCTTCGATAATGCGCTCCGCGCGAATCCTCGCGGGCGAGCGCCGCCGCGGCGATGGCGCGGCTCGCCAAGATCAAGCTCTTGAGATTGAGCCAATCGTGCCAGGTGAGATCGAACGCGAGCCCGTCTTCGCCCACGCCGATCGCTTCGAGCTCGGCGTCGAGCGCTTCAAGCCCGTCGATCGCCCGTTTGAGTCCGCCGGCATCGCGCGCGATGCCGACGTCCTCCCACATCAACTCATGTAGCGCTTCGCGCACCGCCTCGACGTCGCCGGCGGGTCGAGCCAACGGCGCACGGGCGCGCAGGATCGCCGATTCGATCGCGGCGTGATCGGGAGGGCATAGGCGCCCTGCTTCGGCGACCCACTTCGCCATCGCATCGCCGGCGAGGGCGCCAAAGACGGTCGAATTGGCGACGCCGTTGCCGCCAAGCCGATTGGCGCCATGAACCCCGCCAGTGTCCTCGCCGGCAGCGAACAGCCCGGGCAATTCGGTCGCGCCCGAAAGGTCGAAGACGACGCCGCCCATCATATAGTGCGCCGTCGGCACGACCTCGACGCGACCCGCGGCAAGGTCGAATCCGCAATCGGCGCAACGCTCGACCATGCCCTTGAATTCCTTCCGCACGCGGTCGGCGCCAAGATGCCCCATCTCAAGATAGACGCCGCCCAATTTCGTGCCGGCGCCGGTGCGAATTTGGTCGAAGATGGCGCGGCTCACCACGTCGCGGGTCGCCCGTTCGGCCCGCGGATCATAGGCGGCCATGAACCGCTCGCCGTCGCGATTGAGTAGGTGTCCGCCGGCGCCGCGCAGGCCTTCCTCGAGCACGGTTCCGGTCATCCGGGTGTCGGGACCGGCCAGCAGGCCGGTGGGGTGGAACTGCACCATCTCCATGTCGCGCAACGTCAGGCCGGCGCGCAACGCCATGGCCATGCCGTCACACGACTTGTCGCCGGAGGGCGTGTGGTACTTGTACATCGTCGGACCGCCGCCCGTCGCAAGCAGCACCGCCTTCGCCTGAACGAAGACAAGCCTGCCGCTGCGCATGTCGATGAACAAGACTCCGGATAGCGCGTCGCCCGCCTCGTCCTTGATCAGCTCGATGGCGCGGTGATCCTCGAGACGCAGTATGCCGCGCGCCCAGACCTGCTCCGCCAGCCGGTTGACGATTTCGATGCCGGTCAAATCGCCCTTGTGCACGGTGCGGTCGAAGCTCTGGCCAGCGAACGCTTTTTGATGAACCGTCCCGTCGGGATTACGATCGAAGAAGCAGCCGAACTCGTTTTCGAGTTCGCGAATTCGGACCTGCGCGCCGGTCACCAACGCCCAGGCGAGATCCTGGTCGTTGAGCCACTTACCGCCTTCGATCGTATCCATGAAATGCCGCTCGACGGAATCGCCGGGCGCCAGAGCGACGTTGTAGCCGCCCTGGACCATGCGCGTGCAGCCGCTCTTGCCAAGCAGTCCCTTGACCGCGATCGCGATCTTGAGCTCCGGATCGGCGGCGTGCGCGTGCAGCGCGGCGAAGAGCCCCGCGCCGCCGCTGCCGAGTATGAGGATGTCGGTGACGAGGCGCTTCACGCGCGCACGCCCATCTTCGCCAACGCCGCGGCGCGCCGACGCTCGGCGGCGGCCTTGACCGCGTCGTAGAGACTGCCGCCATGCGCATCCATGGCGACGAGCAACGGGCCGAAGCCCCTGACCCGGAACTTCCACAGGCTTTCCGGGTTGAGATCGTCGAGATCGACGTCTTCGATTGCCTCGATCCACGTCGTCTCCAGCGCCGCCGTGCCGCCGATGACGGCGAGGTAAGCGCCGCCGAGCTCGGCGAACGCCTTGGCCGATTCGGACCCCAGCCCGCCCTTGCCGACGATGACCCGCACGCCGTAATGCGCCATCAGCGGGCGGGTGAATCGTTCCATGCGTGCGCTGGTCGTCGTGCCGACGCACACTGGCGCGTAGCCGGCCGGATGAGCGCCGGACTTCTCGACCTTGCGCACGTTGGGGGCGGTGTGAATGACGGCGTGACCCTTGAGATCGAAGCGCGTCGTGCGGCCGCGATCGAACATATGGATCAAGGTCGCGTCGCGGATTCCGTAGAGCGCGCCGCTCAGCGACACGGTGTCGTTGACCCTGAGCGCGCGCGTCATGGCCTCGTCGATCGGCGTGGCGAGATCGTGATGCGGCATCGCTCAAAATCCGATTTCGACCCCTTGGGGCGTGAATAACGCGGTGGCGCGGCGCGCCGAATGGCACTGGATGTTGACCGCAACGGGATTCATGGTGATGTGCGTCGCCGCGAGTTCGACGTGCACCGCGAACGCCGTGGCGTCGCCGCCAAGCCCCTGCGGTCCGATGCCCAGCCCGTTCACGGCCTCGCTCAACATCCGTTCGAGCTTGGCGCCTTCGGGGTCGGCGCATACCGAGCCCAATGGTCGGGTCGACGCGACCTTGGCGAGGTGCATGCAGAGGTCGGACGTGCCGCCAACGCCAACGCCGACGATGGTCGGAGGGCAGACCTTGCCGCCCGCCTCCATAACCTTGTCGATGACGAAGGTCTTGACGCCATCGGCGCCATCGGCCGGGATCAGCATCTTCAGGAACGAGCCGTTCTCCGAGCCCGAGCCTTTCGGAATCATCTCCAGCCGCAGCTCGTTCGGCCGGTCGGAAAAATCGATGTTGATGACCGGCACGCCGGCGCCGCAGCTCGTGTGCGCGTTCGCGCGGGTCAACGGATGGACCACGGACGAGCGAAGGGGATATTCGCGCGTCGCGCGTTCGACGCCGCGGCGGATCGCTTCCTTAAGCTGCGCGCCGTCGACCTCGACGCCGCGGCCAATCGTCACGTTGTAAATCGGGATTCCGGTGTCCTGGCACAGCAGGTTGTCGGTCTTCTCGGCGACGGCGATGTTGCGGACCATGGTCGCCAGGATGGTCTTGGCGGTGGCGTCGGTCTCGGCGGCGTCGAGGCGCGCGAAACCCCGCTTGACGTCATCCGGCAGCAGCTTGAGCGCGCGGATGTAAAGCAGCTTCGCCGCCTCCTCGACCGCCGATGGATCAACCTGAAGCTTCGCCGTGTTCATCGCTGCATACCCCATTTGCGCACCGTATGCGTCTCGATCGTGCGGAACACGACGCTTTCGACTAGCAGGCCGATGATGATCACCGCGGTAAGCCCGGCGAAAACGTACGCCGTTTCGAGCTGATTGCGGTTCTCGAAGATGAACCAGCCAAGCCCGCCCGAGCGGGAGGAGACGCCGAACACGAGCTCGGCGGCGATTAGCGTGCGCCAGGCGAACGCCCAGCCAATTTTGAGGCCGGCGAGGATCGAGGGGAAGGCGGCCGGGATCAGGATCTGCGTGACGTAGCGGATCCCGCGCAATCCGTAGTTTTGCCCGGCCATGCGCTGCGCCTCGGCGACGGCGAGAAAGCCGGTATGCGTGTTGAGCGCCACCGCCCAGAGGACCGAGTGGATGATGACGAATATCAGGCTCGGAATGCCGAGGCCGAACCAAAGCAGCGCCAGCGGCAGCAGCGCGATCGCCGGCAACGGATTGAACATTGAAGTCAGAGTCGACAGCAGATCGGTGCCAATTCGGGTCGAGACGGCGAGCGCGGTGAACACCGCGGCGAGGAAAATGCCGGCCGCATAGCCCATGCTGAGCACCTGGATCGACGTCCAAACGCGCTCGATCAGGGGTCCGCGCACGCTGGCGTCCCACAGCGACCAGATGGTTTCGCTGAACGACGGAAACATCAGCGGATTGTCGATCGATCGCGAGTAGCTCTCCCACAGAACCGCCAGCAGCACGAGAATGAAGATTCGGCGCACCGCGGTGATGTTGGTGATCCGCTCCCACGTCGAAAGCGGCAGCTCGACAGCGGCGATATTCGCAGCGCCGACGTTGTCATGGACGAATTCAGGCCGCACCGGCGGCGACGACCGAACGGCGGCGCTTGCCTCAGCCATGGGCCTTCGACTCCTCTTCGATGCGCTCGGCGAACAGCATGGCGTGAATACGGTTCTGGAGCGACATGAAACCCTCTCCCCCCTGCTGCGCATGGCCATACTGGTGAGCGTTGAGTTCGGCGCGCACTCGTCCCGGGTGCGGACTCAACACCAGGATCCGCGATCCGATGACGATCGCTTCTTCGATCGAGTGCGTGACGAACAGGACGGTGAAGCGGATTTCGTCCCAAAGCTGCAACAGCTCCTCCTGCATCTTGCGGCGCGTCAACGCATCGAGCGCCGCGAATGGCTCGTCCATCAGCAGGATATCGGGCTCCATGGCCATGGCGCGCGCGATCGCCACGCGCTGCTTCATGCCCCCGGAGAGCATGTGCGGGTGGACGTCGGCGAATTGGGCGAGGTTGACCTTGTCGATATACGTCCGCGCGCGCGCCTCGGCCTCGCGGCGCGGAAACTTGCCCGAGACGAGCATCGGGAACATCACGTTTTGCTTTACCGTCTTCCACGGCAAAAGCTGGTCGAACTCCTGGAACACCATCATGCGATCGGGTCCCGGCCGATCGACCGCGCGGCCGTTGAGGCGTATCGTCCCTTCGACCGGCTTCATAAATCCGGCGACGCCCTTGAGCAGCGTC
>DATFES010000558.1:0-6026 GCA_035250945.1 Alphaproteobacteria bacterium
GGAGCAGGCCACGCCGCCGCCCCCGCCGGCGCTCTTGCCCGCGGCGCCGCCGCCGCCACCCAAGCTTGCGGCGCCAACGACTCCTGCCGTGTCCAAGCCAGCCCACGGCCCTTCGACGCTCGGCGCTGCGTCGCCTACCCCACCTGTTCGACCGCGTGGGATCGCCGAAGTCGACGCCGCGACTCCGCCCCCACCGCCGCCATCGACCACGCGCGGTGCGGCGACGGCTTCGCCGCCGAGCCCGCCGTCCACGGGAACTCCCGCGGCAACCGCTCAAGCTCCAACCACACCGCCGAGTCCGCGCACGGTGCCCGTAGACGCCCCGTCTCATCCGCCGACGGCGGCGGTGCCCGCAACGACAAGTTCGGCGGCGACAACGGCGGGCGAGGACGAACCTAAGGTTACGCCGGCGCCGCGCGTGCCGGTCGAAAGCGCCCCGGCGGACGCATCGACGCCGCCGCCGCGCGCAAGCGCGCCGCAGGTCGCGGCCCGTCCTTCAGCGGGAGTCGCCGTCGACCCGACTCAGCTTCGCGTCGAATTCGCCGCCGGCTCGGCCGAGCTCAGCGACGCGGCGCGCGACGCGCTTGCGCGAAGGGCCGAGACCTTCAAGCGCGACGAATCGTCACGGATCCAAGTGCAGGCTTTCGCCACTGGCGGCGGCGGCAGCGAGCCGCGGCGGCTTAGCCTCAGCCGAGCGCTTGCTGTGCGGGCGTTCTTCGTCGAACGCGGGATCGCCGGCACAAGGATCGACGTTCGCGCGCTTGGCGAGCGCAGCGACGATGGGCCCGCGGAGCGAGTCGATATACTGACAGTGCGGCGCTAGCGGGGCGGCGCGGTCGCGGTCGGGGCAACACGGAGGATCAGGGAGCAACACGCAAGATGACCCGGCCCTATCGCTTCTTATTTCGCATGGTGCTGTTCCTCCTCGCCGTCATCGCGGTGTGTTTGGCGTTGCGCGCCGGACTGACCGACGCGTTTCTCGCCAACCCGCCCCTCAACGGCATGATCATCGGCGTGCTGTTGCTTGGCGTCGGCTACAACTTCCGTCAAGTCCTCGTGCTCAATCCAGAGGTGACTTGGATCGAGCATTTCCGCCGCGACCAGCCCAAGCTGTCGCGCTTCAAGCCGCCGCGGCTGCTGGCGCCGATGGCGACGATGCTCGGCGATCGCAAGGGCCGGGTCAGCCTGTCGGCCATCGCCACGCGTTCGATGCTCGATTCGATCGGTTCGCGGCTCGACGAGTCGCGCGATATTTCCCGTTACCTCATCGGTCTGGAGATCTTTCTCGGTCTGCTCGGCACGTTTTGGGGCCTGCTCGAGACGGTGGGCGCGGTCAGCTCCGTCATCGGCGGATTGTCGACCACGACCGACACCGCCGCGCTTTTCAACGATCTGCAGGCCGGGCTCAAGGCGCCGCTGTCGGGAATGGGCACCGCCTTCGGCACCTCGCTGTTCGGGCTTGCCGGGTCGCTGGTGCTGGGGTTTCTCGATCTCCAGGCGAGCCAAGCGCAGAACCGCTTTTACAACGACCTCGAAGAATGGCTATCGAGCTTGACCCGCCTGTCCTCGGGCGGGCCGCTCGCCGAGAGCGAGCAGGCGGTGCCGGCCTATATCCAGGCCCTGCTCGAGCAGACGGCCGACAACCTGGAGAATTTGCAACGCACCATGGCGCGCGCCGAGGAGGGCCGCGGCGCGAGCAATACGACGCTCGCCGGCCTTGCCGATCGATTAACCCAGCTGACCGAACAGATGCGCGCGGAGCAGTCGTTGCTCGGGCGCCTCGCCGAGGCGCAGATGGAATTGAAGCCGGTGCTGACGCGGCTCGCCGACGCCGCCGGCCGGGCCGGCCCCGGCGGCGACGAGGCGCTGCGCACGCATCTGCGCAACATGGAAGTCTACCTGGCGCGAATCATCGAGGACGGCGCCGCCGGCCGCACCCAGATGACGCAGGACCTGCGCAACGAGATCCGCCTGCTCGCGCGCACCATCGCCGCGCTAGCCGAGGAAGAGCAGCGGTGAGTCTCGCCTCAAGCCGCATCCCGCGCCGCTAGGACGCCTCATGGCTTTCGCCGCCAATCGCCGCCAACCGCGCAGTCTCGACATCTGGCCCGGGTTCGTCGACGCGCTGGCGACGTTGATCATGGTCATCGTCTTCGTGCTGATGATCTATACGCTGTTTCAGTTTCACTTGAAGGACGTCATCGCCGGCCGCGACCAGGCGCTGGAGCGGCTCGCCGCGCAGATCGAGGAGATCGCCGATCAGCTGGCGTTCGAGCGCACCGAAACCGCCCGGCTGCGCGGCGAGATCGTTACGCTTTCGGGCGAGCTGACGCGCGTCACCACGGTGCGCGACCGCTTGCTCCAGGAACTTGCCGCCGCGCAGGCCAAGGCTGAGCAGGCGGCGGCGCAGTCCGAGAAAGTCGGCAAGGAGCTCGAGGACGCGTTCAAGGCGATCGCCGCCGACAAGGAACGAATCGAAATCCAGCTTCGCGAGCTCGACGCGTTACGCCGCAACGTCGAGACGCTGTCGATCTTGCGCGACGAGCTCGAAAAGAAGCTCGCCGAGCAAGGCGCGCAGCTGCAGCGCGATCAGCAGCAATACCAAGCGCAGGTCAAGCTCACGGAAGACGCGCAGTTGCGCGCCGATATCCTGACCCGCCAACTCGCGGCGCTACGCGACGAGATGGCGCGCCTGAACGCGGCGCTGGAGGCGAGCGAGACCAGGTCGAAGGAACAACAGGTGCAGATCGCCGACCTCGGGCGCCGGCTCAACCTAGCGCTCGCCAGCAGGGTCGAGGAATTGGCGCGTTACCGATCGGAGTTCTTCGGCCGGTTGCGCGAGGCGCTCGGCGATCGGGCCGACATCCGCATTGTCGGCGATCGATTCGTATTTCAGTCGGAGGTCTTGTTTCCAAGCGGCTCGGCCGACCTTCAGCCGGAGGGTCAGCGTCAGCTGGGCCAGCTTGCCGTCACCCTGCAGGACGTGGCGCGGAGAATTCCGGCCGAGATCAACTGGGTGCTGCAGGTCGACGGGCACACCGACCGGCGGCCGATTTCGACATCGCAGTTTCCCTCGAACTGGGAGCTGTCCTCGGCGCGCGCCATTTCGGTGGTTAAGTTCCTGACCTCGCGAGGCATCGCTCCCGATCGTTTGTCAGCGACGGGTTTCGGCGAATTCCATCCGCTGGACGTGCGCGAGGACGAGATCGGATTCCGGCGCAATCGGCGCATCGAACTCAAGCTGACCAGCCGCTAGGCGGGCCGGCGGGACTCCCCGGCCGCCGTTGAAATCGGCAATTCGACGGCCATTCTGAGGCCGCCGCCGGGCCGGTTCTCCGCCCAGACGCGGCCGCCCAGCGCCTCGACGTTACGCCGCACGAGCCACAGTCCGATTCCGAAATGCGACGCCCCGCCATTAGTCGGCGTATCGCCGGCCGCCGCCGGGCCGGTTGGCGTCGCCTCCTGCTGTTCTATCGGCGCAGCGCGTGTGGCGTCGCTCGCCGCATCCAGCGCAGCAGTCATCCTCGCCTGGCCGGGGCGCTGCGAATAGTAGCGCTCGAAAATACGCTCGAGCCGGTCGGCGGGCACGCCAGGGCCGCGGTCGTCGATCGTCAAGACCGCCACCGTGCCACGCCGCGCAAGGCCGACGCGCACCTCGCTCCCTGCGGGCGAGAAACTGACGGCGTTGTCGACCAGATTTTCGACGATCGTTTCGATCATGTCGGCGCCGCCATCGATCGCGATTCCTGGCGCGAGATCGCCGACGACCTTTGGCGCGCCCGGCGCTTGCGCGGCGACGTAGCTGTTGACGAGCATGCGCACGAGCGCGGAAAGATCGACGCGCTGGCGCGGCGGATCGAGCAGATCGGCCGTCGTCTCGTCGAGTCGGCGAGTGGCCGCCACCAACCCATCGAGCTTGTCGAGCGCGCTCTCCACCGCGGCGACCGCCTGCTTACCGCGTAGATCGCCGCCCTCGAGCCTGCGGCGAATCGGCTCGACCGACTGGCGAATGATGCCGATCGGCGTCTTGAAAGCGTGCGCGGTGTCCTCGGCGGCGCGGCGAATGTTCTCCGCCGAGCCGCGCAACGTGGCGACCAGCCGGTCGAACTCGCGCGCGACTTCGGTCAGCTCGGGAATGCGGTTGCGGTCGACGAAGCTGCCCTCTTCGCGATCGGACCGTATCTCGCGCGCGGTTCGACCGAAGCGAAGCAAGCTTCGCCATAGGCCGAAAAAGAGCCCGAGCGTCAATGCCGCGAAGATGACGTAGATGACCGACGCAATCTGCACTTCGGGCGAACGCCAATAGGGCCGGCCAAGCGTATGGTCGCCGAGATCGTCGAGCCGGTTCGAAACGACCAGCGCCCAGCATCCGCCCGGCGTCAGTACCGGCGTGATCGACGTCAAGAGTTCGCTGCGACCGTCGGGAAGCTCGAGGCGAAGCCCGAGCGGAACATCGCCGGCGCACGACTGGGCAAGACGCAAAAGCGTCCCGTCGTCGATCAACCGCTGGCGCTCGAAATCGAGCAGGTCGGTCGGCACCGGCGGAGCCGAGGCGATGTAGAAGAACCCGACGGATTCGCGCGTCTGCGCCGGACGAAACAACAGTTTCAGGCTGATCGGCGCGGAGGCGAAACGCGCCAACTCCTCGCCGAGGCGAAAATACGGAATGCTATCGGCGCGTTGCAACGTCGGCTCGAGCGCCCGGCTGATCAGCAATCCGCGATCGCGCACGGTCTGCATCAATAGGCGCTGCTTCTGCCCGTCGGCCGCTTGAAACTGGTCGTAGATGATCATCGGCACGACGATGAAGATCGCCGCCAACAGGACGAGTCGGGCGACCAACGAGCGCCACAGCCCGCCCATTACCCCACGCAGAGCCGAAGAGCCGGCCGATTCAGCTCCGTCGATCATCGGCCCAGCGATAGCCGAAGCCGGGATAGTTCTCAAGTTGTTCGAAATTCGCGTCGATCGCGCGGAATTTCTGGCGAATCCGCTTGACCAGCGCGCGGACGTTGGCGCGATAGCCCTCCTCGCCAGAGCCGGCGCGGAAGCCTTCGCCGCGAACCACATCATAGATTTCGCGATAGGAAACGTCGCGTCCGGCGCGCGTGGCGAGCAGGCGAACCACCTTGAACTCCGTGAGCGTCAGTTCGACGCGCGCGCCGCGCCATAGCGCGCGCGCGCTTGGGTCGTCGAGGGAGAGACCGTCCGGCGCGCTCGATGCCAGCGAAGCGTTGGTGTCGGCGCCCGACTTGCCCCCGTCGAGGACCACCTTGAGGCGGCCGAGGATAATGCCGAAGCTTTTCGCCTTGTCGACGAAATCGACCGCGCCGCGTTGCAGCGCCGCCTCCTCGTAAATCGGTTGGTTGAGTCCGGTGAGGAACAGCACCGGCGTCCGCACGCCGCTTTCGCGCAATCGCCGCAACACCTCGGGTCCGTCGATTTCCGGCATTTGCCAGTCGAGCAGAATGGCGGCCGCGGAATTGCCGGCTGCGAAATAGTCGAGCGCGGCTTGTCCGCCTTCGATGGCGATTGCGGCAAATCCCGAATCCTCGAGATTGTTCTTGAGCGTTTCAAGGAACAGCGGATCGTCGTCGATCACGACGATGGGAGTCGCGCGGCCCGAGCCTTCTTGCATTGCGTTTGGAGCGCCTTCAGCGCTGGCGACGTTCATCGTGCACCTGCCGCACGCAGCGCTCGGCCTCGGGCGAAGCGGCCGCCGCCGCCAACTGCGCCCCCGCCGCGCCGTAGGCCGTGTAATGCAGGGCGTAAAAACCGTTGCGCTGAACGTCGAGATAAAAATAGACGTCGAGAACGCATTCGCTTGCCCGGTAGCGCCAAACCTTGGCCGGAGCCGCGTCGCTCTCTTGCGCCGGCTGTCCAAGGATTTCGGCGGTTTCCGGCTGACTCAGGCCGACAAGCTTGATCCCCGGCTGTGGCGGCGTCGGCGCGGGCGGCGTGACCGGGGACGGCGGCGGGCGCGCGACCGTCTGCCGCTGCTCGCCGCTGGCGCGCGGCGTTTCGCG
>DATFES010000563.1:0-3150 GCA_035250945.1 Alphaproteobacteria bacterium
GCGGCTGATGCGTTGACGTAATCTCAACTTAAAGTATGATCCGCAAAGGTTGAATCGCCGGTCTTATCCCTCGCCCTTCGACATGCTCAGGGCGAGGACTGATTAATATGCCCTCATGGTGAGCCTGTCGAACCATGAGGGCGCGCGACATGATTACACCAAGGCAGATCACGCTCTAGAATTACCGCCAAGACGCAAGAACGCCAAGCGCCTGCGCCGCGTCGGTCGGTCGCGCGGCGGCCTGGCGGTCCATGATTGGAACCGCCCCCCACGCGGGGCGCCGATCACTGCCATTAGTCGCGATCGATCTTTTTGCCCTCGTGCTCGCGCGCCGCGCGTTCCGCCTCGGCCAATTCGCGCCGCTTCTCGGGCGTTTTGCGTCCGAAGCGAGCGCGGTTTTCGGCCGCCTCGCGCTCCTTCTTTTCCATCGCTTGGCGCTTGCGTATCGCGCGCAGGTTGATGATTTTCGCCATCGACGCACCTTAACGCTTCTCCGACTTCCCGTCGTAGCGCCTTTGCCATTCGGCGAGTATCCGCTCGCGATTGTCGGAAGCCCATTTGAGATCGTTGCGGATCATCGTCTGCTCGACGCCCTCCGGATATCCGGCGATCGGCGATTTGATGCCGCCGATCGCGATCAATCCGAGATACCGGCTGTAAAGCTGGTTCGCCTTGCGGCTTGCCGACCAATCGGCGAGCCGCTTGGCCGCATCGATGTTCTTGGCGCCCGTCAGCACGGCCGCGGCGTCCATATCCCAGCCGGCCCCCTCCTCCATCAGCACGACATCGACCGGCGCGCCGCGTTGGCGCGCGACCGCGCCGGCGAGATCGTAGGCGACGCCGATGGCGAACTCCCCCGCCGCGGCCATCCGGCATGGCTTCGATCCGGAGTGGACATACATCGCCATGTTCTCGTGCAGCCGGTCCATCAGGCGCCAGCCGTCGGCCTCGCCGAAGAGCTGCAGCCATGCCGCGACGTGAAAGTATCCGGTGCCCGACGACACGGGATTCGGCATCACCAATTGGCCGCGAAAAACCGGATCGGCGAGATCCGACCAGCGTTGCGGTTTCGGCAGCCCGCGACGCGCCGCCTCGGCTGTGTTGAAACAGAGCGCGCCGACCCAAGCATCCATGCCGACCCAGCGCGGCGGATCGCGCGGATCGCGAAAATGCGGCTTGATCTCGGCGAGACCTTTGGGCGCGTACGCCAGCAAGACGCCCTGCTGGTCAAGCAGCAGCATCGAGGTGACGGCAAGGCCCCAGATCGCATCGCCTTGCGGACGGTTGCGCTCGGCGATCAACCGGGCGGTCAGAACGCCGGTCGAATCGCGGATGAGCGCGATCTCGATATCGGGGTTGTCGGCCTCGAACGCCTGCTTGTAGGCGCCGATGTGGTCGGGCTCAAGCGTCGAATAGACGACGAGCCGCGTCTTCGCCTGCGCGCAGACGCCGAGACCGACACCGAGCAGGAGCGTGGCAAGGCCGCAGAACCAGCGGATTGGGCGGCGGGTGCGAGGCGCACAGTAGGGCATGGTGGGTCGACTAGGATATGGCGATCGTCGAACGCGATCTTGGAGCAAGCGGCGCGGCGATGCGACTCACGTTAGAGCGAGATCCTCGAAAAATTGTCAGGAGACATCCATCGACGTGCGGCTTTGCTCGCGCATGAATTGCGGCAGATAGAATGGCCCGAGGCCGCCCTTGTTGGTTACGCCCGACCCCTTCCAACCGCAAAACGTCTGGATACCGGGCCACGCGCCGGTGGTCGCGCCCGAGCGGCGGTTGGCGTAGAGCACGCCGGCAGCGGCGTTTTCAAAGAACAGGTCGAGCTCCGTGGGATCCGTCGTATAGACGCCGGCGGTCAGTCCATAAAGCACCTCATTGCCGAGCTTGATCGCCTCCGCTAGCCCGGGGCTCGGCAGCACGACAAGAAAAGGAAGAAACAACTCCTCGCTTGCCAGCGCGTGGCGGTCGGGAAGGCCGGCGATGATGGTCGGTTCGACATACTGCCCGTGATCGAATAGTCCGCCCTTAAGGCGCGCACCGCCATGGACGATGCGGCCGTCCTTCGCCGCCGTGCCGGCCGCCTCCGCGAAACGCGCGCCGGCTTCGGCATCGATGACCGGGCCCATATAGATGTCGCGCGCCTCCGGATTGCCGACGCGCAGCCCCGCCGTCTTGTCGCGCAGCAGGTGCAGGAATTCCTGATGCACCGACTTTTCGACATAGACGACCGAGCAGGCGCTGCATTTCTGACCCTGCAGTCCGAAGGCCGAGCGCATGACGCCTTCGGTCGCGACATCGAGATCGGCCTTCGCGGTCACGTAAGCGGGGTTCTTGCCGCCCATCTCGACGACGACCGGCCGCGCGAAACGTCCGGCGGCGAATTTGCGATAGATCTCCATGCCGACGACGTGGCTGCCGGTGAACGCGACGCCATCGAGCCCGGGGTGATCGACAAGAAGCCGGCCCGCCTCCTCGCCGCAGACAAGATTGACCACGCCTGGCGGCAAACCGGCCTCGAAGAGCGCTTTGACAAGCAGGCTCCCGGTCAGCCCGGCCTGCGGACTCGGTTTGTAAACCACGGTGTTGCCGGCGAGCAGCGCCGCGGTGATCATGTTGACCGACAGCGCCAGCGGGAAATTGAACGGCGCGATGACCGCGAAGACGCCGACGGGGCGCAAGCGCAGCGACGTCGCCTCGTTGGCCAAGGCGCGCGCCATGTCGCGTGCGAAGCCCTTGTTCCGCTCCATCTCGTCGCAATAGTAGGCGATGAGATCGTGCGCTTCCTCGGCCTCGCCGATCGCCTCGAGCCGCGACTTGCCGACGTCGAGAAGGCAGGCGATGCCGAGATCGTACTTGCGGCGTGCAAGCACGTCGGCGGCGCGGCGCATCGTCTGGACGCGCTCTTGCCAGCGAAGCCGCGACCAGGCGGGAAACGCGGCCTTGGCCGCCTCGACGGCGCGAGCGACCGTTGGCGCCGACGCCGCGACAAACTCACCGAGCACAATGCGATCATCGATGGGACATTGCGCCTTGTAACGCCGCCCGTCGTCGTCGGGCCGGCCGCCGATCATATTGGGCCAGCTTCGACCCAGCGTTCGCTTGAACGCCGGAATCGCGATGTCGAGCATGTCGTGCAGCGGCGTG
>DATFES010000568.1:0-7508 GCA_035250945.1 Alphaproteobacteria bacterium
GCCGGTTTCACCAGACCATGGACCAGCGGCCCTTCGGCGATGATCTCGCCCACGCGCATGCGCGGATTGAGCGAAGCGAACGGATCCTGAAACACGGTCTGGACCTTGGTCGTCAGCTTTCGCGGATGCGACCCGTCCGACATCACCGGTCGCCCGGCAAGGCGGACCGCGCCGCCGGTCGGCGGCAGGATTCCCGCGGCGATGCGACCGAGCGTCGTCTTGCCGCATCCCGATTCGCCGACCAGGCCAAGCGTCTCGCCGGGCGCGATGTCGAGCGTTACGCTTTCGACTGCGCGAACTTCGCCCGTCTCGACGTCGGCGCCGAGCCGGCCGGCGATTTTCTCGCCCAACGTCAGGACGCGCGCGAAGCGCTTGGAGACCCCTTCGATCTCGAGCAGCCCGGAGCTCACGCCAATACCTCCACGCGTCGGTCCGCGCCCACCGGGTGGTGACAGCGAACGTCGTGCTCCGCCGTATGCGGCGACAGCTCGGGCATCGTCGCGCATCGTGCACTCGCGCGGTCGCAGCGGGCGCGAAACGCGCAGCCCGGCGGCAGTCGCAGCAACGACGGCGTCGACCCGGGTATCTGCGCCAGCTCCCCGCCCGGCGGGACCATCCCCGGGACGGACTGGAGCAGGCCGCGCGTGTAGGGATGCAGCGGCCGCGCCAGCACCTCGGCCGCCGGTCCACGTTCGACGATGCGGCCCGCGTACATGACGCACATATCGTCGGCGAGCCCGGAAACGACCGCCAAGTCGTGCGTGATCCAGATCAACGAAAGTCCCAATTCGCGCGTGAGCCGCCGCATCTCGAACAGGATCTGCCCTTGGATCGACACGTCGAGTGCGGTGGTCGGTTCGTCGGCGACGATCAGCTCGGGATCGTGAAGCAGCGCGATGGCGATCGCCACGCGCTGGCGCATGCCGCCCGAGAACTGATGGGGAAAAGCGGCCAACCGTTCCTCGGGCGAAGGTATGCCGACGCGGCCAAGCGCATCGCGCGCCCGCGCCAACGCGTCGCGCCTGGACAGCCCGGTATGCGCGCGCACTGCCATGGTCATCTGCGTGCCGATGCTGAGGACCGGATTGAGGGTCATCGCCGGGTCCTGAAACACCATGGCGATCTTCTTGCCGCGCAGCGCGCGCAACGCCGCGGGCGCCAGGCCGACGAGCTCCTGCCCGTTGAGCTTGATCGAGCCCTCGACGATCCGGCCGGGTGGATCAATCAGGCCAAGGATCGAGAAGCCGGTGACCGTCTTGCCCGACCCGGACTCGCCGACGAGCCCAAGAACCTTGCCGCGCGCCAGGGCGAAGTCCACGCCGTCAACCGCCTTCACCACCCCGGCGCGGGTGAAGAAGTAGGTTTTGAGCCCGCGCACCTCGAGCAATATAGCGGTCATCGCTTGAGCCGCGGATTGAGCTGATCGCGCACCTGATCGCCCACCAGGTTGATGGCGACAATCAGCACCATCAATGCCACGCCCGGATAGAGACTGATCCAGTAGCGACCGCTCATCATGTACTGAAATCCGTTGGCGATAAGCATGCCGAGCGACGGCTCGGTGATCGGCAAGCCGAGGCCAAGGAATGAAAGCGTCGCTTCGAGGGCGATCGAATACGCCACCTGAACTGTCGCCACGACGATCAGCGGCGGAAGGCAATTGGGCAAAAGATGCTTGAAGACGATCCGCCAGCCGGGAAGCGGTGTCGCAAGCGCCGCCTCGATATAGTCCTTGCGCCGCTCCGCCGACGCCGCGCCATGCGCCGTGCGGGCGAAATAGGCATATTGCGCCGCCGTGAGCGCCGCGACGAGCTGGCCCCTGCCCTGGCCGAGCAGCGCCACCAGCACCAGCGCCAGAAGGATCGGCGGAAAGCTCAGCTGAAGGTCGACCAGACGCATGATGAACGTCTCGAGCCGCCCGCCGCGATAGGCCGCGACGATGCCGAATGTCGCCCCAAGCGCCAACGCGCAGGCTCCGGCCAGCACGCCGATCTGGGTGCTGATGCGCAGCCCATAGAGAATTGCGCTGAACAGATCACGCCCTGCGGCATCGGTGCCAAGGATATGGACGTAACCGCCCGACGCGATGGCGCCCGGCGTGCGGCGCGCATCAAGCAAACTTAGCTTGCCAAGGTCGTACGGGTCCTGCGGCGCGACCAGCGGCGCGAAAAGGGCAGCCAACACGAGTACGATCACGACCGCGAGCGCCGCGAGCGCCACCTTGTTCTCCGCGAACTCGGCCCAGAAGGCGGCGAGCGGCCGCTTGTCGCGCGATGCGACGGCCAGCGCTTCTTGCTCGATCGCGCTCACCGCGCTGCGCTCCGCCTGAGCCGCGGGTCGAGCATGGCGTACACCAGATCGACCGCGAGATTGATCATGATGAACAGAAACGTGATCAATATCAGATACGCCACCATCACCGGCCGATCGAGCACGGTGATCGAATCGATGATCAACTTGCCCATTCCGGGCCACGAAAAAATCGTTTCGGTGACGACCGCGAAGGCCACCGTCGAGCCAAGCTCGAGGCCGAAAACGGTGACGATCGGGATCGAGATGTTCTTGAGCACGTGCCGGCCGAGCACTTGGGCCTCGCTCAGGCCCTCGGCGCGGGCGAATTTGACGTAATCGGCGAGCATGGCTTCGCGCGTGCCGGCGCGCGCCAGTCGAGTCAGTAGCGCGAGCTTGAACAGGGCGAGGTTGATCGCCGGCAGGACGACGTGCCGCGCGCCGTCCCAGGTGAGCAGGCTCCATTCGACGCCGAACAATTCGACGGTGGCGCCGCGTCCGCCCGCCGGCAGCCAGCCAAGTTCGACGGCAAAAACCATGATCAAGATGAGCCCGACCCAGAATGTCGGCAGCGAGAAACCGAGGATCGAGAATCCCATGATGGCGCGCGACAGCGGCGATTCGGGCCGGTACCCGGCATAGACGCCGAGCGGAATGCCGATCAGCGTCGCCGCGATGACCGCCGACAAGGCCAGCTCCAGTGTCGCCGGCATGCGGCCCAGGATCAGGTCGAGCGCCGGGATGTTGAAGATGAACGAGCGGCCGAGATCGCCTTGAAGCAGGTTGCCGAGAAACACCAGGTACTGCCGCCATAGCGGCTGATCGAGCCCGTAGCGTTCGATGACCGCCTGTCGGATCGCCTGGTCGGCTTCGGGGGGAATGAGAATATCAATCGGATTGCCGATCGCGTAGACGCCGACGAAAACGATCACCGACATCGCCAGCATGACGCCGACGGCCTGCAGCAACCGCTGGATGATGAAGCCGAGCATCCGCTACCTAGACCATGATCCTTTCGGGTTTGGCGGAGTTGCGCGCCCTCATGGTTCGACAGGCTCACCATGAGGGCCTGTTTTGGTTCCTCACCCTGAGCTTGTCGAAGGGTGAGGGATAAAAAAAGCTATCCTTCTTTTACGAAACATTCTCGAGACGTCGCCCGTCTATCGCGTGCGCCAAAGATCGTGGGCGGGAAGGTCGCCCCGCCCGCCCACGATGCAAGCCATGGATTCGCTCAGTCGACGTTCGCTCACCCGCCCTTCGCCGGGCTGATGTAATAGGCGAGCGTATCCTCGTCCGCGCGCGGGTTCATCGTGACCTTATCCGCCCGCCCCGCCCATACGGTTTGCAGGACGACGATCGGGATGAGCGCGCGATCGGCCATCGACAGCTCCATCGCCTTCTCGAACAGGGCGCGTCGCTTGGCGTCGTCGAGCGTGCGGACCGCCTCTTGAAGAGTCTTGTCGACCTCGGGGTTCGAGTACGCGGTACGATTGAACGGGCCGAGCTTAGTCGCCGGATCGTTGGTGTGGACGAGCGACCCCAGCGTGTACGAGCCTTCGCCGGTCAAGGTGCCCCAGCCATTCATGAACAAGCTGTATTCGAGGCGCGCTTGGGCCGGAAAGTAGACCGTGCGGCTGATTGCGTTGACGTTGGTTGTGATGCCAACACGGGTGAACATCTGTCCGAGGCCGGCGCAGATCGCCCCGTCGCCGGGCAATCGGTCGTTGGTACAGTGGAGATCGACCTTGAAGCCGTTCGGATAGCCCGCTTCGGCGAGCAGCTTTTTCGCTCGCTCGGGATCGAATTTGCGCTCGGGAATCCGCGGGCTCGAACCGAAGAACCCGGCCGGCATGATCTGATTGGCCGGACGGCCGAGGCCTTCGAGCACCACGTCCACCATCGTCTTGCGGTCGATCGCCAGATCGAGCGCTTCACGCACCTTGGCGTCGCGCAACGGGTTCTTGTCGAGCGGCTTGCCGTCGTTGTCGTAGACCCGCGGCGTCTTTTCGCGCTGGTCGGGTTGCAGATTCATCACGTAGACCGAGTCGCCCTGAAACGTCTTGATCTTGGCGTCGCGCCGCAGCGCCTGGTAGTCGGAGGCCGAAACATAATTGATGAGATCGACCTGTCCGGCCTTGAGCGCGGCAAGACGCGATGCATCGTTTGGAATCTCCTTGCGGATCACCCGCTGCCACGGCGCCTTGCCCCGCCAATAACCATCGTATCGCTCGAGCACCAGATCGCCCTTGGGCGTCCACGACACGAATTTGAACGGGCCGGTGCCTACGGCCGCCTTGCCCGAATTGAACTCCTCGTTGCGCGCATCCTTGGCGGCCTTGTGCGAAACGATGAACAGCCGCACGAAGTCGTACGGCAATGTCGCCGCCGCGCCGTCGGTGATCAGGTGCATGGTGTGCGGATCTTTGATCTCGATCTTGGCGACGCGCTTGACGTAGATCGTCGTCGTCGTCGGACCGCTCACCACCGGAATGCGCTCGATCGAGAACTTGACGTCCTCGGCGGTGAAATCCGATCCGTCGTGGAATTTGACGCCCTTGCGGAGTTTGAACTCCCATGTCGTTTCATTGATCGGCTTCCACGATTCGGCAAGGCCGGCGGAGATCTGCAGATTGTCGTCCGACCACACCAGCGTGTCGAAGATATGCTTCGCCGCCTCGGCCTGCGTGCCGAGCGCCGAAAAATGCGGATCGAGCGATTCGGGGCCGCCGCGCACCCCGATGGTCAGCGTCTGCGCCGATGCGCCGGCCGTGCCGAGAAGCACGCCTGCCGCCAGGGTCAGCGCCGCCCTGATGTTGGTCCGCTTTTTCATCGAGCCTCCCGATATTTGCATGCGAAGCCCCCCGCTTCGACGATGGGCGGATGCTGGCATAGGCCGTGCCATATTGTCGAGCCTAGCCGCCCGCTTGACGGACCAGCGCCGGCATCGGACAACTGGGACCGCCCAGCCGGGCCAAGGGGGAATGACATGCGCATCGTCGACATGAACTGGATGCAGGTCGAAACGTATCTCAAGGGCGACGATCGCTGCGTCCTGCCGATCGGCAGCGTCGAACAGCACGCGTATCTCAGCCTTGGCGTGGACGCCATCCTCGCCGAGAAGGTCGCGCTCGACGCCGCCGAGCCGACAGGCGTCCCCGTCTATCCCGTGGTGTCGTACGGGATTACGCCTTATTTCAGCGCCTTTCCCGGGACGATCAGCATGCGCATCGCGACTGCGCTCGCCGTCGCTCGCGACATCCTCGACGGCGTCAGGCGCGGCGGTTTCCGGCGCGTGCTGATCGTCAACGGTCATGGCGGCAACAATCCCGTCGGCGGATTCGCCCAGGAGTGGATGGCCGACAATCCCGGCATGAGCGTCAAGTTCCACAACTGGTGGAACGCGCCCAAGACCTGGGCCAAGGTCCAGGAAATCGACACCGTCGCGAGTCACGCCTCGTGGATGGAGAACTTTCCGTGGACGCGGCTTCCCAACGTCAAGTACCCCGACGAACGCAAGCCGATGGTGAACCTCGATCTGCTGAAGGCGATGGACCCGGGCCGCGCTAGGGCGTATCTCGGCGACGGAAACTTCGGCGGTTATCACCGCCGCGGCGACGAGGAGATGTTGGCGCTGTGGGACGTCGCCGTCGCCGAAACCCGCGACGTACTTGAAGGCCCATGGCCGACGTGAACGATTGCTTGGCGATCTGGGGCGCCGGCGCCGTCGGCGGCACGATCGGGGCGCATCTTATCAGAGCCGGACACGACGTAATTTTCGTCGATCAGGACGAAGATCACGTCAAGGCGATGCGCGGTCGCGGTCTTGCAATCGAAGGGCCGATCGCAAATTTCACGGTGGCGACGCGCGCGTTTCTCCCAGCCGAGCTCGACGGGACCTATGCACGCATCGTCCTCGCGGTGAAGGCGCAACATACCGAAGCCGCAACGCGGGCGCTGGCGCCGCGTCTCGCCGCGGACGGCTTCGTACTCTCGGCGCAAAATGGCCTCAACGAACTGAACATCGCCAAAATAGTCGGCGAACGCCGGACCATGGGATGTTTCGTCAACTTCGGCGCCGACTACATGGGACCCGGACGCATCCTCTATGGCGGCAAGGGCGCCGTCGTCGTCGGCGAGCTCGATGGCGCGCTCACCGAACGCCTCCAAGCAATGCATCGGCTGCTGCTCGATTTCGAGCCGGCGGCGGTACTTACGAGCAACATCTGGGGCTATCTTTGGGGCAAGCTGGGCTACGGCGCGCTGCTCTTCGCGACCGCGCTGACTAACGAATCGATCGCCGACGCGCTCGCCTCGCCGCGGCACTTCGACCTCTATCGGCGCCTCGGC
The DNA here is from genome assembly GCA_035250945.1 of Alphaproteobacteria bacterium. Classification (GTDB taxonomy): domain Bacteria; phylum Pseudomonadota; class Alphaproteobacteria; order CACIAM-22H2; family CACIAM-22H2; genus DATFES01. Next base: position 6,637 of record DATFES010000568.1, read on the forward strand.
GAGGAAGTGATGGAGACGGCCCGCAAGCGCGGGGTACAGGCCGAAGGGTTTAACGGCTTCGAGCCGGCCGCCTTCTTCTGCGAAGCGGCCCGCGCCACGACGCAACGTTCGATCGACGCCATGGCCGCGCATAACCGCAAATCGGCGAAGAGCCATAGCGGCATCTGGCGCGATCTCGCGGTGCGCCGGCGCAAGACCGAGGTTGACGCGCAGATCGCCATCGTCGATGCGCTGGCCCGCGAGGTCGGCATCGACACGCCGACGATCCGCCGGCTCGTCGCGCTCATCCACGAAGTCGAGGATGGCAAGCGGTCGATGGGTTGGGCGGCGCTCGATGCGCTCGGCCAGAACGTCGCGGCCGCGGCATGCTGATCGACTACAAGGATCGTACCGTCATCGTCACTGGTGCGGGCCACGGACTCGGGCGGGCGATCGCCCAGAGTTTCGCCGAACGCGGCGGCGATGTCTGGATTTGCGACATCAATCAATCGGGGCTCGTCGAAACCGCCGGCGAGCGGATGCGCTGGCGCGTCGTCGACGTGGCCGATCGCGCCGCCGTCTTCGCGTTCGTCGATGAAGCGGCGCGCGCGAACGGCCGGCTCGATGTGCTGGTCAATAACGCCGGTGGAGTACGCGGCCAGGTCGGGCAAGCGGTCGAAGCGGTCACCGAGCGGCAATGGCGCGAGCTTTTCGACGCTAACGTAAGCGGCGCCTTCTATTTCTGCCAGGCGGCGGCGCCGATCATGAAGACGGCGCGCGCCGGGCGCATCGTCAACATCTCGAGCGGCGCCGGCCTCGGCGTCAGCCTCACGGGCATTCAGGCCTACGCCGCGGCGAAGGCGGCGCTCATCGGTCTCACGCGCCAGCTCGGC
>DATFES010000570.1:0-14629 GCA_035250945.1 Alphaproteobacteria bacterium
GAAATTCGAATGGCCGACGCTGCGATCTTCGGAACGCGCCGTGGCAGAGCGATTCGAAGTACGAGGCCCCCGGGGCGGAATATGGCATTTGGACGGCGATCCCGGTTGACCGAAACTGCGCCGAACGACGCGCCGGATGGCGAACGTCGCGATGTCGGCGAGGGCGCAAGCGATCGGCGCGCCGCGACGGGCGTCGGTGCATTGTTGCGTGCCGAGCGTGAGCGCCAAGGGCTCAGCGTGCAGGACGTGGCGGCGGCGCTGCGATTGCGCCGGGTGATGGTCGAGGCACTCGAGGCGGGTCGGGCCGACCGTTTGCCGGGCGCGACCTACGCAGTCGCCTTCGTGCGATCCTATTGCGACTACCTTGGACTCGATCGCGATGAGATCGTCGCGCGGTTCCGACACGAGGCGGAAGGGCTGGTTCACCCGGTCGAGTTGACCTTTCCGATTTCCGCCTCCGACAGTCGGCTGCCCGGCGGGGCGATCGTCATGGTGTCGCTGGTTGTGGCGATCGGCGCCTACGTATTTTGGTACCTCGGCAACGCCGAATTTAACACCCGGCCGCCGCGCGTCGCCGCCGTACCGCCGCCGCTGTCGGCACTACTTGACCGTCCTCCGCCGGTGCAGGCGACGGCCCCATCGGCGCAAAACGCCGTCGCCGCGACAATCGCCAACCGGCCGGAGCCGCCAACCCACGCGGCGGTCGATTCGGCAACCTCGGGCGGCGCTGAACAGGCGGCAACCACCGCCGCGTCGCCGCCGATCGTGCAACCATCCGCGGAGGCGGGCGCGCAACAGGCGACCCCCGTCTCGCGCTTCGCCGGCCGTATCGTTCTGCGGGCGACGGCCGATTGCTGGCTGCGGATTCGCGATTCGGCCGGAACCGTCCTATTGACCCGGATGATGAAACCTGGCGACGAGTTGACGCCGCCGGACCGCGAAGGGCTTTCCATGTTCATCGGCAGCGCCGGCGCGCTCGAGGTGTTGGTCGACGGCCGGCGTGCGCCTGCGCTCGGCCCGCTCGGGGCGGTTCGTCGCGACGTTCCGCTCGATCCCGATCGCCTCTTGGCCGCAAGCGCCGATTCCTCCCGCCCGGCCATGATTGCTCCCACAGCTCCGACCAGCCGGCCGGTACGCCCCGAGGGCGGCGGTTAAGTCTCTATTTTGATTTAGTTACCGGGAGTCCTGCGGCGTCTGGAGCCGGGGCCGGGAATTGGGCTATAACTTCCGCCACCTGCTTCTCCCGCCACGCCGCGCCGCCATGCGGCAGAAACCGCGATCGCCATGTCCATTCGGCCCTACCGTCAGATTCATCGCCGCAAATGCCGGCAGATCCAGGTTGGCGCGGTCGCCGTCGGCGGCGATACGCCGATTACCGTCCAGTCGATGACCAACACGCCGACAGCCGACGCGACGGCGACGATCGCGCAGATCCGCCGCCTGGAAGAGGCTGGCGCCGACATCGTCCGGGTGTCGTGTCCCGATGAGGATTCGACCGCGGCGCTTGGCGCCATCGTGCGGGCGGCCAAGGCGCCAATCGTCGCCGACATACATTTCCACTACAGGCGCGCGATCGAAGCCGCGAAGGCGGGCGCCGCGTGCCTGCGCATCAACCCGGGCAACATCGGCGCCCAGGCGCGCGTCCGCGAGGTGGTGAAGGCGGCGCGCGATCATGGATGCTCGATGCGCATCGGCGTCAACGCCGGCAGCCTTGAACGCGATCTGCTCGAGAAGTACGGCGAACCATGCCCCGAGGCCATGGTCGAGAGCGCGCTCAACCATGCGCGCATGCTCGAGGACGAGGATTTCCGCGAGTTCAAGATCAGCGTCAAAGCCTCCGACGTTTTCCTGGCGGCGGCCGCCTATCAGCAGCTCGCCGAGGCGTGCGACTATCCGCTCCATATCGGCATCACCGAGGCGGGGGGGCTGCGCGCCGGCACGATCAAATCGTCGATCGGCCTCGGCTCGCTGCTGTGGGCCGGCATTGGCGATACCATCCGCGTTTCGCTTTCCGCCGATCCGGTCGAAGAGGTCAAGGCCGGCTACGAGATCCTGAAGTCGCTCGGTCTCAGGCGGCGGGGGGTGACTGTGATCGCCTGCCCGTCATGCGCGCGCCAGCAATTCGACGTGATCAAGACCGTCGAAGTGCTCGAGGAGCGCCTTGCCCATATCACCACGCCGATGACCGTTTCCGTGATCGGTTGCGTGGTGAACGGACCGGGCGAGGCGAGGGAAACGGACATCGGTTTCACCGGCGGCGGCAACGATACGCACATGGTCTATATTGCCGGCCAGCCGGACCATCGGCTCAAGAACGCCGACATCGTCGCGCACCTCGTCGATCTGGTCGAACGAAAGGCCGCCGACATCGAGGCCAAGCGGCAAGCTTCGTCGCCGACCGCCCCGTCGGTCGCGACCGTCGCGTCCTGAATCGACGCGTTTTCACGGATGCGACAACTCCAGCCGGTTCGCGGCACCCACGACGTGTTGCCCGACGAGATGCGCCGCCACCGCCGAGTGGCTGAAATCGCGCGCGCCGCGGCCGAGCTATACGGCTTTCACGAGATCGCGACGCCGGTGTTCGAGTTCTCCGAGGTGTTCCGGCGCTCGCTAGGCGAAACGTCGGATATCGTCGCCAAGGAGATGTACACTTTCACCGACCGCAGCGGCGACGAAATCACGCTGAGACCCGAAAACACGGCGGGCGTCTGCCGCGCCGTGGTGTCGCAAAGCCTCGGACAGCAACTGCCGCTCAAGTTCTTCTATTGCGGTCCGATGTTCCGTCACGAGCGGCCGCAGAAAGGCCGTTTGCGCCAGTTCCATCAGATCGGCGTCGAACTGATCGGCGTCGCCGAACCGCTCGCCGACATCGAGGTGATCGCCGTCGGCGCGCGCATTCTCGATCGGCTCGGCGTGTTGGCGCGTACGACGCTCGAGGTCAACACGCTCGGCGACGCCGAAAGCCGCGCCGCCTATCGCGCCGTGCTGGTGGAGTTCCTGCGGCGTCACGAATCGCGGCTGTCGGAAGACAGCCGCAAGCGCCTCGAGCGCAATCCGTTGCGCATCCTCGACTCGAAGGACGCCGGCGATCGCCGCGTCATCGCCGAGGCGCCAGCATTCTCGGAATATCTTAATGACGACTCGCGGCGCTTTTTCGCCGCCGTGCTTGCCGGCCTCGATCGGCTGGCCATCCGCTATTCGGTCAATCCGCGGCTGGTGCGCGGCCTCGATTACTACTGCCACACTGCGTTCGAGTTCATCACCGACGCGCTTGGCGCTCAAGGCACGGTGATGGGCGGCGGACGCTACGACGGCTTGATCGCCGAGATGGGCGGCCCGCCGATTCCGGGAATTGGCTGGGCGGCTGGCGTCGAGCGGCTGGCGATGATGCTCGAAGATACCCCGACAGGCCCGCGCCCGATCGCCATCATTCCGGTGGGAGCGGATTGCGAGGGGCCGGCGCTCGAACTGGCCGAGCGGCTGCGCGGCGCCGGAACGCCCATCGAACTCGGATATCGCGGCAACGTATCGAAGCGCATGAAGGCGGCGAACCGCGCGCGGGCGCGCGCAGCGATCTTGATCGGCGAAGACGAAATCAAGCGCGGCGCCGTCACGCTGCGCGACCTCGACAGCGGCGAGCAGGCCGAGGTGCCGCTTGCGGACCTGAAGGACCGGCTCGCCCAGTTCCAGTAGCGCCGTGGCGGGCTCGGTCCACGAACCCGGCGCTGCGCCGCCGCGATTCGTCGCCGTCGGTGCCGATCATCGCACCGCCGCGCCGGCGTTGCGCGACCGGATATTCGTCGCCGATGGGGAGATCGACGAGTTCCTGAGCGGGCTCGGTCGCGCCGGCGTCGACCAGGCGCTGCTGCTGTCGACCTGTGACCGGATCGAGGTCCACGCCGCGCATCCCGATCCGCGATCGGCGATCGAAGCGATCGCCGGCGCGCTTGCCGTGCGCGCCGGGATGAGCGCGGCGGCGATCCGCAGCCAACTGGCGATCCATCAGGATGACGCCGCGCTGCGCCGGATGTTCTCGATCGCCGCGTCGCTCGAAAGCCAGGTGATCGGCGAACCTCAGGTTCTGGGGCAGGTCAAGGACGCGCATCGGCGCGCCGAGTCGATGCGCATGATCGGTCCCGAGCTGGCGGCGGCGTTGCAAGCCGCCTACGCGGCCGCCAAGCGTGTGCGATCCGAGACGGCGATCGCCGAGCGGCCGGTATCGCTGGCGGCGGCCGCCGTGGAGCTCGCCCGCGACGTTCACGGCGAACTTCAGCGATGCGCCTGCCTGCTGCTTGGCCCCGGAGAGATGGGCGAGCTGATGATCGAGCACCTGCGGGCCGGCGGCCTCAATCGGCTTGCCGTCGCCGGCGCCAACCCTGCGCGAGCCGCCGAGGTGGCGCGCGCGCTGTCGGCCCCGGCGACGCCGATTGCACGGCTCGCCGACGCGCTCGCCGAGGCCGACATCGTCGTCGCCGCCGAAAGCGCCGGCCAGTTCGCGATCACCGCCGATGTCGCCGAGACCGCGCTCCGGCGGCGCCGTCGAGCGCCGATTTTCTTCATCGACCTCGGCGTTCCGGCCGATGTCGATCCGGCGGTGGAACGGCTTGACGGCGCGTTTCGTTACGACCTCGACGACCTGGAACGGATGACGATGGCCGGCCGCGCCACGCGCGAGGCCGAGGCCGTGGCGGCGTGGCGTATCTTGGAGGAAGAGTTGGCCGGATTCGCTCGCGGTCGCGCCGAGCGCAAAGCGGTCCCGGCGATCGTCGCGCTGCGGCGGCATTTCGAAGCCGCGCGCGCCCAGGCGCTCCTGCAGGCCGGCGGCGACGCCGGGCGGGCGACCGAGCTGCTCGTCAATCGATTGCTGCACGCTCCCTCCGAAGCATTGCGGCGCTTGGCCGTCGAGGCGGCAGGCGATGCGGCGGCCGCCGAGCGCCTGCTCGCCGAATTGTTCCAACCGCCCAAGTCGGATACAAGCGGCGCGCCCGTCGGCGACAAGGAGGACCAGCGGTGAGTTTTGAGACTAAGCTCGACCGGGTTGTCGAAAGGTATGAGGAGCTGCGCCAAAGCATGGCGCGGCCGGAGATCGAGCCACGCCTGTTCGCCCAGATGTCGAAGGAGTTCTCCGATCTCGCACCGGTGGTCGACACGGTCCTCGCCTTGCGGCGGACCCGCAAGGAACTCGACGATCTCGGCGCGATGATGGCCGACAAATCGAGCGAAGCGGAAATGCGCGCGCTCGCGGAGGGCGAATATTTCGCCCTTAAGCAGACGGTTCCCGAGCTTGAACGCCAGCTCCAGATCATGCTGTTGCCCAAGGATGCCGCCGACGAGAAGAACGCCATTCTCGAAGTTCGCGCCGGCACTGGCGGCGAGGAGGCGGCGCTTTTCGCCGCCAATTTGTTCCGCATGTACCAACGCTACGCGACGATTCGCGGCTGGCGGTTCGAAGTCATGGAGCTGGCCGAGACGGGAATCGGCGGCTACAAGGAAGCGATCGCCGATATTTCGGGCCGCGGGGTATTCGCGCGCCTGAAGTTCGAGTCGGGCGTGCACCGCGTGCAACGCGTCCCGGACACCGAGGCGAGCGGTCGAATCCATACCTCGGCGGCCACCGTCGCCGTTCTGCCCGAGGCGGAGGAAGTCGACGTCAAGATCGACGAAAAGGATCTACGGATCGACGTCTTCCGATCGAGCGGCCCCGGCGGGCAGTCGGTCAACACCACCGACAGCGCGGTGCGTATCACGCACCTTCCAACCGGCCTCGTCGTGTCGCAGCAGGACGAGAAATCGCAGCACAAGAACAAGGCCAAGGCGCTCAAGATCCTGCGCGCGCGCCTCTACGAGATGGAACGCATTAAAGCCGAGACTGCGCGCTCGGCGCAGCGCCGCTCGCAGGTCGGCTCGGGCGACCGCTCGGAGCGCATTCGCACCTACAATTTTCCGCAAGGCCGGGTGACCGATCACCGCATCAACCTGACGCTCTACAAGATCGATAAGGTGCTGTCGGGCGAAGCGCTCGACGAAATCATCGAGGCGCTGATCGCCGAAGATCGCGCGGCGCGCCTGGCCGAATTATCATGATCGCGCACGACCGGCGCGAAGGGGGGGTGACAATCGAACGCGCGCTCGCCGACGCGGAACGGGCGCTGCGCGCGGCTGGCGTCGATCGCCCCAGGCTCGACGCGCGGCTGATGCTTATGGCGGCATCCGGCCTCGGCCTTGAGCGGCTGATTGGCGCGCCGCTGGGCGGGTTACCTGACGACGCGGTGTCGCGATTTCGCGAAATGGCGGCGCGCCGCGTCGATCGCGCGCCGCTGGCGCATATCCTCGGCCGCCGCGAATTCTGGAGCCTCGATCTCTTGGTCACGCCCGACACGCTGGTGCCGCGTCCCGATAGCGAAACCGTCGTCGAAGCGGCGCTGAGTCTGTTCGACGATCGATCCCGCCGATGGCGCGTGCTCGATCTTGGCACCGGGACCGGATGCCTGCTGCTCGCGATTTTGACCGAGTTGCCCAATGCGCGCGGCTTAGGCGTCGATGCGAGCGAGGCGGCGCTGTCGGTGGCGCGCGCAAACGCCGAGCGTCTCGGACTGGCAGCGCGGGCCGCTTTTGCGCTCGGCGATTGGACCGCTCCGCACGGCGAGACATTCGACCTTGTCGTCGCCAATCCGCCCTACATACCCGATGGCGACATCGACACGCTCGCGCCGGAGATTTCGCGCCACGAGCCGCGGCTGGCATTGTCGGGCGGCAAGGACGGGCTCGATGCCTATCGGCTGATCGTCCGGCGGCTTGGCGGGCAGGTCGCCAGCGGCGGCAAGGGGGTCTTCGAAGTTGGCGCGGGGGCCGCCGAGGCGGTGGAGCAAATCCTTGTACAAGCTGGATTTTCGCCACATTTTCGATACCGGGATCTGAGCGGAATCGAACGTGCCGTGACGTTCGCCTCGGTTGACGTGCGATTAGCCGCGATGGACCAAAAAGTGCTTGGATTGGCGTCCGGCCGGGTCTAGTCTCGCCCCGACAGCACGAGCTGTGACGCAGCGGGGGGCTGCCGCCAAGGGACCGCCAGATACCGCGCCCATCGCGGCCGGAACGACCGGCACGAGTCGCGGAAAACGAAACGGGCGTCCCGGCCATTTACCCCTTTTGTCGATGAAAAATCGTCCCAAGGGACCAGATTCGGATTAACCATGAAGCGTCAACGCGGCCGTAACAACGGCAGAAAACCTCATATTCCCGTCAGATCGCAGACATTCGACAGTAGCGGACCCGACGTCCGCATTCGCGGCAACGCTTATCAGGTGCTCGAGAAGTATCTGGCGATGGCGCGCGACGCTACGGCGGCCGGCGATCGGGTCGCGGCTGAGAATTTCTACCAGCACGCCGAGCATTATTACCGGATGATCAACGCTAACGCCGAGAATCAGATGCGCGGGCCGATGCACGGCCACGGCGGACATCAACAACAACAGCATGGCCATGGCGGCGGCCATCCGGGACATGGGTATCAGCAACCGCAGCACCAGCACGGCCAAGATCCGCGCGCCGGCGGTTTGACCGAGCAGCCGCAGCCCGATCCGGGCGCCGGACCGCAGCCTCTGGTCAATGGGCCGCCCGGATCGGGCACCGGATCGGGCAGCGGCGGCGACGGCAAGACGAACTAGTAGGGGTCGGTCAGGCGGGCGGGGCGAATGAATCGCCGACGGCGATCGCGCCGCCCTGGACGACCTCCGCGTAGACACCCATATCGACGTGATCGAACCCCAGCCGCAGCGATCGCGGCAGGTTCATGTCGCGCGCCGCGGAGTCGGGATTGACGTTGGTGGCGGCGCAACGCTCGATGCGCTTGACCACGCGAAGGCGCGTCGCACCGATGCTCAACTCGCGACCCACCCAATCGAACTCCTGCCACGGCGCCGCGCCAGCGACATAAAGGTTGGCGCGAAACCGGCGATGGTCGACCGGCGCACGGGTCACCCGCTCGAGATCGCGGATACTGTCGAGGCCGATCAGCGACACGACCTTGGGCGGCGTGTCGGAAAACATGTGTCCCGGCGCCTCGACCAATCGCGGCATGCCGCGGCACTCGACGCCCATGAAGGCGGCGAAAAACTGCTCGATCACCAATCGTCCCGCCGGCTGGGTGATGTCGGCGCCGGCCACCTTCCGTCCGTCGCGCTCGATGGCGAGTATTCCGGACTCGGCGTCGAAATGCGTCTTGAGCCGGGCAAGGCGCTCGTTCTTCATCAGCATCAGGAAGTTCGATTTCGGTAACCATTCAGGCGCCGCCGGGTCGAAGCGGGTCGTGCCATGGGCGAGCGCGAAGCGGCGATCGTGCGGCAAGCCCTGGCCGGGCGCGATTGCAACCCGAGCGAGCGGCTCGGGCGTCAGTCCCTTGACCGGATAGCGATAGATGTGGGCGACACGAATCGGCATGAGGCGCGCCATCATGAAGGCTTTCCTCAGCCAGTCAACCTGCCCGGACGCGTCGCCTTCGCACTTGCAGGCGAAAGGCGGCGTTTCCATATAGTGACTGGGATGCCGAATCCGGGTCCCCGACCTCTCGTTCGCCCATCCCGGGGAACTTTCGCAAGGGATCGAACAAGCGATGAATTTCGACCTTTATACCGAGCGTTCGCGCGGCTTCATTCAGGCCGCCCAGACGCTGGCCCAGCGCGCCGGACATCAGCGCTTGGCGCCCGAGCACCTGTTGAAAGCGTTGCTCGACGACAAAGAAGGTCTCGCCGCCAATCTGATGCGCGCCGCAGGGGCCGACCCGGTGCGCGCGTTGTCCCTGACCGAGGCCGAGCTCGCCAAGACCCCGCGCGTCGAAGGCGCCGGCGCCGGCCAGATCTACATGGCGCCGGAGCTGGCCAAAGTCTTCGAGACGGCGGAAGCGATCGCCAAGAAGGCCGGCGACAGCTTCGTCACCGCCGAGCGCATGTTGCTGGCGCTCGCCATGACCAAGACCGCGGCGACATCGCGGATTCTGACCCAGGCGAGGCTCACGCCCGAAAACCTCAACCGCGCGATCGATGCGGTTCGCAAGGGCCGCAAGGCGGACAGCGCCAGCGCCGAGGAGAGTTACGACGCACTCAAGAAATACACCCGCGATCTGACCCAGGCGGCGCGCGAAGGCAAACTCGATCCGGTGATCGGCCGCGACGAGGAAATCCGCCGGACGATCCAGGTCTTGTCGCGGCGGACCAAGAACAACCCGGTGCTGATCGGCGAACCGGGCGTCGGCAAGACGGCGATCGTCGAGGGACTGGCGCAGCGCATCGTCAACGGCGACGTCCCGGAATCGTTGCGCAACAAAAAACTGCTGGCGCTCGATCTGGGCGCGATGGTCGCCGGTGCCAAGTTCCGCGGCGAGTTCGAAGAGCGTCTCAAGGCGGTTCTTCAGGAGATCACCGCGGCGCAGGGCGAGATCGTCCTTTTCATCGACGAGATGCACACGCTCGTCGGCGCCGGCAAGGCGGAAGGGGCGATGGACGCGTCCAACATGCTGAAGCCGGCGCTGGCCCGGGGCGAGCTCCATTGCGTCGGCGCGACGACCCTGGATGAATACCGCAAGCACATCGAAAAGGACGCGGCGCTCGCCCGCCGCTTCCAGCCGGTGTTCGTTTCCGAACCGACCGTGGAGGACACGATTTCGATCCTGCGCGGGCTCAAAGAGAAGTACGAACTGCATCACGGCGTGCGTATCACCGACGCGGCGATCGTCGCCGGCGCGACGCTGTCCAATCGCTACATCTCTGATCGCTTCTTGCCCGACAAGGCGATCGACCTGATCGACGAGGCGGCAAGCCGGCTCCGCATGGAGGTCGATTCCAAACCCGAAGAGATCGACGAACTCGATCGCCGCATCGTCCAGCTCAAGATCGAACGCGAGGCGCTCAAGAAGGAATCCGATCCCGGTTCGCGCGACCGCCTGGCGCGCCTGGAAAAAGAGCTTGCCGAGCTCGAGGGCCGATCGGCCGGACTCACCGCCGAATGGCAGGCGGAAAAGAAAGAACTCGCCGACGCGCAAAAGCTCAAGGAAAAACTCGATCATGCGCGCAACGAGCTCGAGATCGCCCAACGCAACGGCGACCTCGCGCGCGCCGGCGAGATCAAGTACGGCCTCATTCCGCAACTCGAGCGCGACCTGACGAAGGCGCAGGGCGATTCGAAGCATCGCATGCTGAACGAGGAAGTGACCGAAGAAGATATCGCCGCCGTGGTTTCGCGCTGGACCGGGATTCCGGTCGACAAGATGCTCGCCGGCGAGCGCGAGAAACTGCTCAAGATGGAAGAGCGGCTGCGCCGCCGCGTGGTCGGCCAGGACGAGGCGATCGCCGCGGTCGCCGAAGCGGTGCGCCGGGCGCGCGCCGGCTTGCAGGATCCGCATCGGCCGATTGGCTCGTTCCTTTTTCTTGGCCCCACCGGCGTCGGCAAAACCGAACTGACCAAGGCGCTCGCCGAGTTTCTATTCGACGACGAGCAGGCGATGGTGCGTGTCGATATGTCGGAGTACATGGAGAAACACGCCGTCGCGCGCCTAATCGGCGCGCCGCCGGGATATGTCGGCTACGAGGAAGGCGGCAGCCTGACCGAGGCGGTGCGACGGCGCCCGTATCAAGTGGTGCTATTCGACGAAGTCGAGAAAGCGCACCCCGACGTATTCAACGTGTTGCTTCAGGTCCTCGACGACGGGCGGCTCACCGACGGCCAGGGCCGGACGGTCGATTTCCGTAACGCGCTCATCGTCCTCACCTCGAATCTTGGTAGCGATATTCTGGCCAACCAGCCCGAGGGCGAGGATACCGACACGGTGCGGCCGCAGGTGATGGAGATCGTCCGCCGCGCGTTTCGGCTGGAGTTTCTCAACCGGCTCGATGAAATCATCCTTTTCCACCGTCTCGACCGGGCACATATGGCGGCGATCGTCGACATCCAGCTCGGGCACCTCGCCAAGCTGCTTGCCGATCGCAAGGTGTCGATCGTGCTCGATCCGGCGGCGCGGGCCTGGCTTGGCGAGTCCGGATATGATCCCGTCTACGGCGCGCGGCCGCTGAAGCGGATCATCCAGCGCGAGCTGCAGAACCCGCTGGCGTCGATGATCCTCGAGGGTAAGATCAAGGACGGCGACACGGTCGAAATCGGCGTCGGGGCGTCGGGACTCGAGATGATCGTCCGCAGCGCGGCGCGCGAGGCGCCACCCGAGCGGCCGCGCGCGCGCGCCGGTCGCAAGACGGCCTAGACGGAAAAATTTCCGGATCGGCCAGTTTCGTCCATCCGCCCGAATCGATAGTTCGGAACGAGCCGAAACATTCTCTTGCCGCGATGGCCGACACTCAGGCCGAGACAGCGCGCATGGAGAGCGTCGTGGCGATCACCGTGTTCATTCGATACCAGATCGATCCATTCAAGCGGGACCGCTTCGAAGAGTACGCACGCCGCTGGCTTGGGATCATCCCCAAATGCGGCGGCGAACTCGTCGGCTACTGGATGCCGCACGAAGGGACGAATAACATCGCCTATGGCCTCATCTCGTTCGAAAGCCTTGCCGCCTACGAAATTTATAGGAACCGCCTAAAAGCGGACGAAGAAGGCGCGGCTAACTTTCGAGTCGCCGCGGAGGAGCGACTCATCTTCGTCGAGGAACGGAGCTTCCTGCGGAAAGTTCTGGCAATATAGTGGCTTGGCAAGCGCCCAGCGCGCCGCGCCGCGCGCGAGCGCCAATCGAGGCGGTCGCTTTGCCGCGGCGAAGCGGCTATAACGCGACGCCGAACCCGGTTCTGGATTCATGGCCAGGGCGGTATGTTTACGATCTAATCCGAATTTCGTCGCGGGTTCGCGCCAAGATTCGGCGCGTCCGGCGAATGCCTCGTGCGTCTCGTGGGTCGGCGATCGATGCTGAAGGAACAGATCATTGCAATCGAGTCGATTTATGTGCCGCTCAGGCTGCGCGCGCGGCTTAACGGCGAAACGGTGCAGGAGATCGCCCGCAGCATGCTGGAGATAGGCCAGCGAACGCCGATCTTGGTTCGCCGCGATCGCGAACGATTCGTCCTTGTCGAAGGATTGCATCGGCTGGAGGCATGCAAGGCGCTCGGCGAAAAGAACATCATCGGTCTCGTCGTCCAGGCGCGGCGAAGCTAGATCGAAATCGATGCCGTGTTCTAGCCAGGCGCCGCCGAAGCACGCCGAAACGACGCGCATATTCGCGCGGGCGAAGTGCGGCGGAGACTTGCGCCGCTATCCCTGGGTGATCGGAATGTGGCGTGGGTGCGACGCCACCCGGGCAAGCCAACGATGCACGCCGGGATAGCGTGAAAGGTCGATGTCGGCCTGATCGGCGACATGAGTATAAGCGTAAAGGGCAATGTCGGCGATCGTGTAGCGATCGGCCACGAAGTAATCGTGGCGCGACAGACGCGCCTCCATCACGCCGAGCGCCTGGCGGCCTTTCTCGATGCGGCCTGGGAGCTCGGCGGCCCGCGGATGATCGCGGCCGAGATGGCGGATGATATAGCGTGGCGTCGCGACATAGGGCTCGTGGCTGTACTGCTCGAAGAACATCCATTGCAGGACCTGCGCGCGGGCCAGACGCTCATCGGGCAGGAACGCGGTTCCATCGGCGAGGTACCAGAGGATCGCGTCCGACTCGGCGAGGCACGTTCCGTCGTCGAGCTCCAGCGTCGGAATGCGGCCGTTGGGGTTCTTGGCGAGAAAGGCCGGCGTGCGCGTTTCGCCCCGGTCGATATCGAGCTCGATGCGACGATAAGGGGTCTTCAACAGCGCGAGCAGCAGACGGATCTTATAGCCGTTTCCGGAATCGAGATAATCATAGAGCGTCAGCATAAGTCCTCCCGCCGCCGATTTCGCGCGAAGGCTGCCAAGCCGCACGGTTTTGGGCAATGGAAAGTTTCTAACGCCAGGGCCTAGCCGGGCTCGGCCACCTGGACGACGGCGGATCGGTTTTCACGCGATCGGGCAGTCGGGTGATATACCTTGAAGATAAATCCGATTACCTGACAAAGTACGTCTGGTCCATTTTATTTGGATCAGATCAGACCGTATTCCTTCCGTAGTTACAGCCGAGGAGCAACCATGCGCGACGTTCGGATGGTTCTGGCGGCGGCGTGGGCGGTGGCCCTCCTCGCCGGGTGCGCGAACCCGGTCCGTGAACCGGGAGTGCCGCGCGAACTGACGACCAAAGCCGTTCCCATGGGCATGCCGGCGAACATCCGGTACTGGGTCGCCATCGATCCGCAAGCGATGCTGCGCGACGGTATCGCGGGGTTCGAGCGCGAGCGCGCCTTGCTCCGCCAGGCCGGGCGAGCCACCGCCATTCCGCCGGCGCATTTACTTTCCATCTCCGGCGGCGGCGATAACGGCGCGTTCGGGGCGGGCCTGCTGGTCGGCTGGACGGCGGCCGGAACGCGGCCGGAGTTCAAAATAGTCACGGGCGTAAGCACCGGGGCGCTTACGGCGCCATTCGCCTTTCTCGGGCCCGATTATGACGACGAGCTGAAGACCGTCTACACCTCGATCAAGGCGGCCGACGTATTTGAACCGCGGGGACTTTTGGCTGCCCTGACCGATGATGCGATGGCCGATACGCGACCGCTGTGGGGCCTGGTCGGGCGCTTCGCCAACGAAGACATGCTGCGGCGGATCGGCGAGGAATATCGCAAGGGCCGGTTTCTCCTGATCGGGACGACCAATCTCGACGCGCGCCAGCCGGTGATCTGGAACATCGGCGAAATCGCGATCAGCGGGCACCCCCAGGCGACCGAACTATTCCGCAAGATCCTGATCGCGTCGGCGGCCATCCCCGGCGCCTTTCCGCCGGTCATGATCGACGTCGAAGTCGACGGAAAGCGCTACCAGGAGATGCATGTCGACGGCGGGGCGATGGCTCAAGTATTCCTCTATCCGCCTTCGTTCAATGTCCAAGACGTGAGCCGCGCGCAGGGCGTCGAGCGCCAGCGTCATGCCTTCATCATACGAAACGCACGGCTTGATCCCGATTGGGCCAGCGTTGAGCGCAACACGCTCAGCATCGTCGGGCGGGCGATCACCTCTTTGATCCACACACAGGGCATCGGCGACCTCTACCGCATCTATCTGGTGGCGCAGAAAGACGGGGTCGACTACAACCTCGCCTTCATCGGCCCGGATTTCGACGTCGAATACAAGGAGCAGTTCGACCCGGTCTATATGCGTTCGTTGTTCGATCACGGTTATCGCTTGGCGCGGCCCGGGTATCCTTGGCAGAAGGTGCCGCCCGGCTTAACCGCGCCGCCGCGGCAAGCGGCACGGTGAAGCATCGCGCCCGAGGAGGTTCGGCGCCTAACCGAGTTTGGGCCACGAAATGGCGTTCCCGCTTTTGTCGTCGGCGGCGACGCGTCGTCCGTTCACTCGCTGATCGGCAAATAGATATCGGTCAGCAGGTCGTCCGGCGCCGCTTCGCACGGGTCGTTCAAATACCGTTCGAAGCACGGGCGATCGGCGAGCGACACGCCATGCGGGACCGCCCATTCACGAAGGAAGCGCCGCCAGGCATCGCTCAGCGTCGTGTAGGGTCCGCGATGCAGCACGACCGCGTACATTCCGCCATGAAGGATGCGCTCTG
>DATFES010000580.1:0-3151 GCA_035250945.1 Alphaproteobacteria bacterium
TGGTGTCTGACAACGACTTATATCCCTTAGGCGAAGAACGACTCCGGACGGATCGGAGCGGCTTGGCAAAATCTCAGCGTGCATCTTCCATACTTTGTGTGCCAGGGTCAATTCATCACTAACTGTTGTACCCTTCAGGAAGAGGCATATTCCATTGCTCCGCAACAATGGAGCGCTCCAACTCAACAATTGACTCAGGTCCGCCAGGGCCCGAGCCGTCACGACGTCGACCTGTGCGCGGAGCGTTCCGTTCAGCGATTCCGCACGCCGGTTGTGAATGGTGACCGAATCGCCCAGCTCTAAAATCCGCACGGCCTCGATGAGGAACGCAGCTTTGCGCTGGTCGGACTCAACAAGGTTGCTGGCCAGCGGCCGGTTTTCGCCCCGCGCCATTAACGCCATCACCAGTCCCGGAAAGCCGGCGCCGCTTCCCAAATCGACCAGAACCAGTGGCGCGTTCCCGGCGGACGATGCCGGCAGCAAGGGAAGGAGCTGCGCCGTGTCGAAGAAGTGCCGACGCCAGATGTCGCCGCGAGTCGCCGGACCGATTAGATTGATCCGCGCCTGCCATTTGAGAAGCAGATCGTGCAATGCCTCGAGCCGCACCAATGTTTCACGTGAAACATCGGTCGCCGCGGCGAACTCGCTCGGCGTCACGCCGCCTCGCGCCGCCGCACGTATTTCAGCAGGACCGTTAGCGCAGCCGGAGTGACTCCGGAGATTCGTGCCGCCTGGCCGAGGGTCGCCGGCCGAACCGCAGCCAGCTTTTGCCGGATCTCGGTCGACAGGCTGGCGATCGACGCGTAGTCGAGTTGGGGCGGCAGCTCCAGCGTTTCATCCTGGCGAAAAGCGCGAATATCGGCGTCTTGACGGTCGAGATAGCCGCGGTAGCGCGCGTCGATCTCGAGCTGCTCGGCGATTTCCGGCGCAATCGCGCCCAATTCCGGCCAGATCGCCGCCAGTCGCGTCACATCGACGCCGGGCAGGGCGAGCAGGTCGATGATCGAGCGGTGCGCGCCGTCCTGATTCACCGTCAAGCCAGCAGCGGCCAATTGCGCCGGCGACGCGCGACGAGTTTGGGCCTGCGCACGCGCCTCGGCGAGGAGCGCTGCTTTGGTCGCGAACCGACGCGCGCGATCGCCGCCCACGCATCCGATTGTCAGGCCCTTGGGCGTCAGTCGCTGGTCGGCGTTATCGGCGCGCAGCACAAGGCGGTACTCGGCCCGGCTGGTGAACATGCGATAGGGCTCGCTGGTTCCCAATGTGATCAGGTCGTCGATCAGCACGCCGATATAGGCTTCGGCGCGGTCGAGCACGAACTCCCGATCCCGCCCGAGCGACAGCGCGGCATTGATGCCGGCCATCAATCCCTGCGCCGCGGCTTCTTCGTAGCCCGTCGTGCCATTGATCTGGCCGGCGAGAAACAGCCCCGGAAGCCGTTTGGTCTCGAGAGTCGCCCTCAGCTCGCGCGGATCGACGTAGTCGTACTCGATGGCATAGCCCGGACGCTGCATCGCCGCTCGCTCGAGGCCCGGGACAGTCTTCAATATTCCAACCTGAACATCGCGGGGCAGCGAGGTCGAAATGCCGTTGGGATAGATGGTGTCGTCGTCGAGTCCTTCGGGCTCGAGAAAGATCTGATGGCGCTCGCGCGCGGCGAAACGCACCACCTTGTCTTCGATCGACGGGCAATAGCGGGGACCGGTGCTGGCGATCTGGCCCGAGTACATCGGCGAGCGGTCGAGATTGGCGCGAATCAACGCGTGCGTCGCTGGCGTCGTGTAAGTGATGTGACATGGCACCTGCGGCGTCGTGATCCGCGCGGTCAAGTACGAGAATGGCGCCGGGGGATCGTCGCCATGCTGGATTTCCAAACCGGCCCAATCGATCGTCCGGCCGTCGAGCCGCGGCGGCGTTCCGGTCTTGAGTCGGCCGAGGGCAAACCCAAGGCGATCAAGGGTCCGCGCCAAACCGTTTGCCGGCGCTTCGCCGACGCGCCCGGCGGCGATCTTCTCTTCGCCGATATGGATCAGGCCGCGAAGAAACGTTCCGGTGGTGATGACCGCCGCGCCGCAACCGATCCGCCGGCCATCGCCGGTGATGACCGCCGACACTCGACCGTCGTCGCCAATCGCCAAATCCTCGGCCGCCGCTTCCTCGATCGCCAGGTTCGCCAGCTCGGCAAGGATCGCCTGCATGGCCTGGCGGTAGAGCTTGCGATCGGCCTGCGCCCGTGGGCCGCGAACCGCCGGACCCTTCGAGCGATTGAGGATCCGGAACTGGATGCCGGCACGATCGATCGCCCGGCCCATCACGCCGTCAAGGGCATCGATCTCGCGCACCAGGTGACCCTTCGCTAACCCGCCGATCGCCGGATTGCACGACATCTCGCCGATGGTGGCGCGCTTGTGGGTGAGGAGCAGGGTACGCGCGCCAAGCCGTGCGGCCGCCGCCGCCGCCTCGCAGCCGGCATGCCCGCCGCCAATCACGATGACGTCGTAGTTCTGGGTTGTCATGGCTGGCCTGTATAAGACCCGGGACGGTCGTCGTCAAACGGCCGATGTTTCATGTGAAACAATGGCAAAATCGATGAAGTTCGAGCGGCTTATCTAAGCCATAAGCGCTGAGCCCGAAGCTTCAACCGCGGGAATGCTTGTTATAGCTTGGATGTCACGAATTATGATCTAGATCATATTACTTGCCTAAACAGAACTCGCGAAACACCATATCTAGTATATCATCCACGGAAACTCGGCCGGTTATGCGGCCAAGCGCCCGCACGGCAAGCCGCAGGTCCTCGGCGAACAACTCGGCCGCCTCCGCTTGGACGGCGCGCCGCAGCGCGGCGAGGCATGCGTCGAGCGCCTCGCGATGGCGGGCGCGGGTCAGAACCGGACCGGTCGAATCCTCGACTCTTAACAGCGCCGCGACCTCGGCGCTCAGCGCGAAAACCAACGCGGCCACGCCTTCACCGGTTTTCACCGAAATCCGCCAATGCTTATCTTGAGTTGTATTCGGCGCCAAGTCGATCTTGTTGACGACGACGTAGGTCCGGCGATCGACCAGCCGCGCCAGCGCCGGCTCGAGCGGCGCGTCCATATCGAGCGTGGTGGCGTCGGGCACGAGAAGCTTCAGATCGGCGGCATCGGCG
>DATFES010000029.1:0-6147 GCA_035250945.1 Alphaproteobacteria bacterium
GTCCTGGCGACGCGCGACAAGAGGCGCAGTTCCGGCTCCGATTCGACGTTGAACTGCTTGATCCCCGCCGCGAGCGCCGCCCGCATCTCGCCTTCGGACTTGCCGACACCAGCGAAAACGATTCTCTCGGGCGGAACGCCCGCGGCGAGCGCCCGCTTGAGCTCGCCCTCCGAGACGATATCCGCGCCCGCTCCGGCACGCGCCAGCGTGGCGACCACCGCCTGGTTGCCGTTCGCCTTGAGCGCGTAACAGATCGTCGCCTTGAGGCCGGCGAAGGCGCGCTCGAAATCGCGGTAGCGGGCGAGCAGCGTCGCGGTCGAATAGACGTAGACCGGCGTGCCGACTTCAGCGGCGATGCGTTCGAGCGGAACGTCCTCGGCATGCAGCGCGCCGCGGCGGTAGGCGAACGCGCTCATCGCGTCGGATAGGTGCGCGGCGCCTTGGGATCGGCGTCGGGGGGAGGGGCGATGCTGCCCTTGCGGCCGCAGGCGACAAGCGCGAACGGCGCCAGCGCGAGCGCCAGCATGAATGCTCGCCGCGCCATGACGCCGCCATTTCGCCGAACGGGCGGTGGAGACGACCGGTTTTGCACGACGTGATCCATAGCAGGAACCGGCGCGCTCACAAATAGCGACGCCGGGCCGCGCGCGCCGCCCGACGGACGTTGGCGGGCGCGGTGCCGCCAAAGCTGGTACGGCTGGCGAGCGAACGTTCGACGCCGAGCACCTTGAAAACCTCCTTGTTGAACCGGCGATCGATGGCGCGCAGTTCGGCGAGCGACAATTGGGCGAGATCGACACCCTTGGCCTCGGCCAGCCGAACCGCGCGTCCGGCGAGGTGGTGGGCGTCGCGGAACGGTACTCCGGCCACGCGCACCAGCCAATCCGCGAGATCGGTCGCCGTCGTGTATCCGGCGGCGGCGGCGGCGCGGAGCGTTTTGGTGTCGACCGTCATGTCGTCGATCATTCCAGCCATCGCCGCAAGCGCCAGAGCGAGCGTATCGACCGCGTCGAACACCTTTTCCTTATCTTCCTGCATGTCCTTCGAGTAGGCGAGCGGCAGCGCCTTCATCACGGCGACCAGCCCGACCAGCGCGCCAAGCAGACGTCCGGTTTTTGCCCGCACCAGCTCGGCGGCGTCGGGGTTGCGCTTCTGCGGCATGATCGAGCTGCCGGTCGAAAACGCGTCCGACAGGCGAACGAAGCCGAATTGCGGCGTCGACCAGATCACCAGTTCCTCGGCGAGCCGCGACAGATGCACGCCGGCGATGGTCGCCGCGGCGAGAAACTCGAGCGCGAAATCGCGGTCGGACACGGCGTCGAGCGAGTTCGCGGACGGCCGCGCGAAACCGAGCGCCTTGGCGGTCGCCGCGCGGTCGATGGCGAACGACGTTCCGGCGAGCGCGCCGGCGCCCAACGGGCATTCATTGAGCCGCGCACGGCAATCGGCGAGCCGTCCGCGGTCGCGGCCCAGCATTTCGACGTAGGCCAGCAAGTGATGGCCGAGCGTCACCGGCTGCGCCGGCTGCAGATGGGTGAATCCCGGCATCGCCGAGCCGGCATGGCGTTCGGCCTTGACGATCAACGCCCGTTGCATCGCGCGCATTCCGCCGTCGAGCGCATCGAGCGCATCGCGCAGCCAGAGGCGAAAGTCGGTCGCCACCTGATCATTGCGCGAACGCGCCGTGTGCAGGCGTCCGGCCGCCCGGCCGATCAGCTCGGCCAATCGCGCCTCGACGTTGAGGTGGATGTCCTCGAGGGACCGCTTGAAGCGGAACCGGCCCGACTCGATCTCGGCGAGGATACGATCGAGACCGCGCAAGATGGCACGGCCGTCGCGTGGCGCGATGATCTTGCGGCGCATCAGCATCGCCGCATGGACCTTGGATGCGGCGATGTCGTGAGCATATAAACGCCGATCGACGTCGATCGATGCGTTGATCCGCTGCATCAGTTCGGCCGGGCCGGCGGCGAAGCGGCCGCCCCAGATGCGATTGGCCGGCGGACGATTGACGCGGTTTCGCTTGCGGGTGGAGCGTTGGGCCGGCATCGCGGGCTCGAATCTGCGAGGGACGTTAACGGGAGCGATCTGCGTGGCGCATCGAAACGGAAAAGGCGGCTTCGTCGCTTGGGCGTCAGCGGCCGCTTCGTGGCTGGCGATTGTGGCGATTATCGCGGGCGGATCAAGCCCTTCCGCCATGAGCGCCGAGCCGCCTGCGTTCAGCGGCGGCGTCCAAACCTACCGCCCGCTGCCCGAACCGAAGCGCCATCACGATCTGGTATTCGAATCGCTCGATGGCTCGCCGCGCCCGCTATCGAGCTTTCGCGGCAAGATCGTTCTACTGAATTACTGGGCGACATGGTGCGCGCCGTGCATCGAGGAAATGCCGTCGCTCGATCGCTTGCAGGCGAAGCTCGGCGGGCCTGCGTTCGAGGTGGTGGCGGTGTCGATCGACCGCCAGGGGCAGAAGGCCGTCGAGCCGTTCGTCGAGCGGCTCGGGCTCAAGCATTTGACGATTCTCCTCGATGCCAAAGGGGCGACCTCGCGCGCGCTTGGCCTGCGCGGCCTGCCGACCACGCTCGTCATCGATCGCGAGGGGCGCGAACTCGGTCGCCTCGAAGGCGAGGCGCAATGGGATTCGGACGCCGCCGAGGCCCTGATCCGGCACTACATCGAAACCGGCGCCGCCGCTACTTCGGGTTCTGCCGCAGATAAGCGATGATATTCGCGCGCTCATCGGCTTTGGGCAGCATGAACACCATGCGCGTCTTGGCGTCCGGCTTACCGAGATATTCGACCAGGAACTTACGCGGATTGGCGAGGTACTTGTCCAATGCTTCTTCGTTCCACGACAGGCCCTTCTCACCGGCGGCAGGATACTCGGCCGAATAGTTGAATCCGGCCACCTCGCCGGCCTTGCGCCCGAATACGCCGGCAAGCGACGGGCCGACCTTGTTCTTGCCCGGCTCGAGAGTGTGACATTGCTTGCAACGGGCGAACACTTTTTCGCCCGCCGCGGGATCGGCGGCACGCGCTTCGTCCGCCAATACCGCGACGATCGCACCGGTGATAAGGAAAGCTATGGGCGCCATTCTCGAAGGCATCCTCGGTCTCAATCGTTGTCACGGCTTGCGAGCGGGGTCGATATTGCCGATCCCTCCGGTAAACGCCGCTCAATACCTCGCGATGCGGATCAAAATTCCGTGAGATAAGTCGAATATTCGAACCGCCTCCGTAGTTTCACGCGTAATTGAGTTCGCTTCGCTTGGCCACGGGTCGATATTCGCCGGTGGCGACGGCGCAATCACGACTAAGGAGGCGAAACGGATGCGCGCACAGCGGATGGCGTCCGCGGCCCTTGCTTTGAGCATCGGGCTTGCGGCTGGCGATGCGCTTGCCGCCGGCAAGCGGGTCAAACTTACCGGCGAGATCATCGATTCGTTCTGCGCCATATCGGGAATCATGTTCGGCCTCGGCACGGCGCATCATCAGTGCGCTGTATGGTGCGCCGTCGGCGGCGTGCCGATCGGCATACTGGGCGAGGACGGCAAGGCTTATCTCATCCTCAAGGTCGAGGGCGAGGACGCCAACCTGGCCCCGCAGACGCTGGTCAACATCCAGACCCACAAGGTGACCGTCGATGGCGAGCTGCACGTGCGCGACGGCGTCAACTACCTGCTGATCAGCCAGGTGCTGGCCGACGAGGGCATCGTCAACAAGACGCATGCCGAGCACGGCATCGTGCCATTTGGGGAGTGACGCCATGAATAGACTAAGATTAGTGGCCGCCGCCGCCGGCTTCGCATTGTTCGGTGCCGGCGTCGCTAGCGCCGCCGAGAGCTGGGGGCTCGAAGGCGAGGAGGAGGCCGAGGTCGCCGGCCGCGTGGTCGACGTCCTGGCCGAGCTGACCGGAAAGCACGCGCTGGCGAATTGCGGCGGCGGCAAGCGACAGCTCGGCATCAAGACCGCCGACGGCAAACTGGTAATGGTCGCCAAGGACGCCTCGCCGTTCGGCGGCGCGACGTTCGACTTGCTCGCCTATTGCGGCAAGGATGTCGAGGCTGACGGCCTTTTCACCGAGAAGTACGGCATAAAATACTTCGTCATCCAACAGATCAAAGCCAAGGGCGCCAAGGAGTTCGTCGAAGCCAACAAATGGCTTGGGCATTGGGCCAAGGCCAACAAGCTTAAGGAAGACGACGAAAAGGTCGAGGAATGGTTCCGTCACGATGCGACGGTCAAGGCGATCATCGATCGCGACGGCAAGCTCGGCGTCAAGGAGTAGCGCGGGCCGGCGGATGATCGCGCGACTCCTCGCCGCCGCGGCGGTCGCCATTGTGCTCGGCGCGCCGCCGGCAGCGGCCCATGGACCAAAGCAACAGCATGGCGGCCGCGTCGATGCGCCGGTCGCCGTCAGTCCGCCGCCCGAGGCCGCCGCAAGCGGTGCGATTGAAAAGGGCGGCCTTGGCTCGCTTCCGGGCTTTGGCGGGCCGTTCGAACTGGTGGATCAGCATGGAGTCCGTCGAACCGACAAGGATTTTCGCGGCCGATTCATGCTGGTCATGTTCGGGTTCACCGAGTGCGTCGACGTCTGTCCAATCGAACTTGCGGCCGTTTCGGGCGCCATCGACCTGCTCGGCGATGACGCCGCGCACTTGACGCCGATATTCATCACCGTCGATCCGCAGGTGGACACGCCGGCGCGGCTAAAGGAGTACCTGGCGAATTTCCATCAAGGAATCGTCGGGTTGACCGGAACGGCCGAGCAGCTCAACGCGACGCTCAAGTCGTACCGTGCGCAAGTGGCGCGGCTCAACGATCGCTCGGATCCGGCGACCGGCAAAAACAAATTCGGGCACACGTCGTTTCTATATTTGATGGGGCCCGACGGAGGTTTCCGTTCGTTGTTCCTGGTCAACCCTTCGGCCGAGGAAATCGCCGCGCGCCTACGCAAGTATCTCGCGGCGTCCTGACCGTCGTCAGATACGCGCCGTCGTGAGGCCGATCCTCGTCGCGGCGGCGGCAGTAGCGCTGCTCGCCGCCTGCTCCAGGATCGAGCGCCTCTTGGCGCCCGCGGCCGAGCCATGGCCGCGCTGGGAAGCGCACGATCCGGCATCGACGCTGGCGGTCGACCATGCACCGCTGGACCGAATCCTCGCCGCATACGCGGCCGAGGATTCGAGCGGTATCGTCCGCCTTGCGTATGGGCGCGTGACGCCCAGGGATCGCGCTGCGCTTGCCGCCTACATCGAGCGGCTTGCCGCCACGCCGGTATCGCGTCTATCGCGCGACGAGCAGTTCGCCTATTGGGTCAACCTCTACAACGCGCTCACCGTTAAGGCGGTCCTCGACCATTACCCCGTGCGCAGCATACTCGACGTTACGTTATCGACCGCGCTGTTTCCGATCGGACCATGGTCGACGAAAATCATCGCCGTCGAGGGCGAGCGTCTGTCGCTCGACGATATCGAGCACCGCATCCTGCGGCCGGTTTGGCGCGATCCGCGCATCCATTATGTCGTCAACTGCGCTTCGCTCGGTTGTCCTAATCTACCCTTGAAAGCCATCGACGCGCGCGAGCGCGAAGCCGTACTCGACGCCGCGGCGCGCAGCTACATCAACCATCGGCGGGCGGTGCGAATCGAAGGATCCCGCGTCGCCGTCTCGAGTCTCTTCATTTGGTACCAGGAGGATTTCGGCGGCGATGACGCCGGAGTGCTGGCACATCTCAAGAGCCACGCGCTGCCGCCGTTGGCGGATGCGCTGGCCGGCGTCGAGCGCATCGTAGATGGCGGCTATGACTGGTCGCTCAACGACCGCCGCTGAGCGATGCGCGGCGTGCGGCCAAGTCGCGCGTCGTAGACACGGCGCATCGTCTCGCCGGCGAACCCGAGCGCGTACATCGCGTGCAGCAGCAACCAACGCGCGACTATCTCGGCCGGATGTCGGCCCGCGAAACGCCGCGTCGAGGTGACGAGCGCCGGCTCGGCGACGTGGGCCAGGCTCCCGCTGCGGCGGAGGCGACGTACGAGATCGTGGTCTTCCATGACGGCGAGCGGCCGGAACCCTCCGACACGATCGTACGCGGCGCGTCGGGCGAAAATGCCGGAGTCGCCGTAAATCAGCCCATGGCGCCGGATGAAGGCG
>DATFES010000056.1:0-5776 GCA_035250945.1 Alphaproteobacteria bacterium
AGATCGCCGCGATCGCCGGCGCCGCGGGCATCGCCGGATACGGCGGCACGATGTTCGAGGGAGGCATCGCCATCGCCGCCGGATTGCATATGGTCGCGGCGACGCCCAACGTCTCGCTGGGCGCCGAGTTCTACACCTCGAACTATGTCATGGGGGTCGAAGTACTGGCGACGCCCATCGGCATCAAGAACGGCAGGACGCAGGTTCCGACCGCGCCCGGCCTTGGCGTCCGGGTCGACGAAGTCCGGATCCGCTCGATCGCCGAAACGGTGCTTGAATGAGCGATCGATCGACTCGTCCCCTCACACAGACGCTCGCGCAGTACGTCGCGACGCTGACTCCCGCCGACATTCCGACGGCGATCCGCCTGCGCGCCGTCGAGATGGTGCTCGATGGCTCCGGCGCGTTGCTGGCGGCGGCCGACCCGCGGCTATCGACCGGGCGCCGTATCGCCGCTTTCGCGCGCGGGCAAGGCGGCGCCGGGCAGGCGACGGTCGTCGGTCACGGCTTTCGCACCGGGGCAGCGCTCGCGGCCCTCGCCAACGGCACGATGGGTTACGCATGCGATGTCGAGCCGCATCACCCTGAGGGCGTGTTGCACCCGATCGCGGTGATGGTTCCGACCGCCCTTGCGATGTCCGAGCTTGCCGGCGCCAGCGGCGAACGCCTGATGACCGCCGTCGTGCTCGGCTGCGAGATCGAATACCGGCTGTCGATGGCGCTCGGCCCGGTCGAGCAATACAACCTCGGCTTCCATCCATCCGCGATTTGCGGCTGCTTTGGCGCGACCGCGGCGGCGGCGTACCTGCTTGGGCTCGACGCCGAAAAGGTCGAGCGGGCGTTTGGACTCGCCGGCTGCCAAGCCTCGGGCCTGATGGCCTGGGAATCCGACGCAAGCGAGAACTCGCGACCCTTCCAGATGGGTATGGCGGCGCGCAACGGCGTGACCGCGGCGCTGCTTGCCGGCGACGGATTTGGCGGGCCTTCCGGCATCTTCGATTGCGGGCACACCGTGTTCGGCGCATTCAGCCGCAACTCGAACCCGCAGCGACTGATCGATGGCCTCGGCCGCACGTTCGATGGAGTGATGGAGCTGGCGATCAAGCCGTATTCCAGCGTCTCGTTCCTGCATCCGGCGCTCGATGCGCTGCTTGGATTGGCCCGCGAGAACGATCTGACGATCGCCGACGTCGACCGCATCGAATTACGCTTCCCCAGCTCGGGTACGCATTGCATCGACAACAACCCGCTGAAGAGCCATTGCGCGCAATACATTCTTCCGGTCGCCCTGTCTTCCTCTGGCCTCGACGTCATCGATCTGTTCGTCGACCGCCGCGACAGCGATCCCGAGATCGGCCGTCTATCGCAGCGGGTTACGGTCATCCGCGACGACGATCTCGATCGCGAATTTCCCGCCCGCTACGCCAGCGTGATCGAAGTGACGACGCGCGACGGCCGGCGTTTCTCGCGCCG
Organism: Alphaproteobacteria bacterium; assembly: GCA_035250945.1. Taxonomy (GTDB): domain Bacteria; phylum Pseudomonadota; class Alphaproteobacteria; order CACIAM-22H2; family CACIAM-22H2; genus DATFES01. The sequence goes on from DATFES010000056.1 coordinate 1,474, forward strand.
CAACGACATCGCCCGCGGTTATCCCGAAACGCCGTTGAGCGGCGAGGAGCGGATCGCCAAATACGAGCGCCTGGCCGGCGCGATCGCCAGCCCGGCGCGCGTCGCCGAGCTCAGGCGAACGATCGAGGCACTATGGCAGGCGCCGAGCATCGCCGCATACGCCTTGCTGATGGGCGCGCCGCCCGATCCGGCGGCCCGCTGATCGGGTCACATGCAAAGGAGTTGCGAATTGTTTATTGTAGACAATTCACGGCTGGCTCCGCATGCTCTGGCGTGATCGGAAGCAACGCGCCGAAGCAGCGAAAAATGGGAGGCAACCGATGCTGACGAGAAGCTTGGCGCTGGGCGCCGCGTTTGCGATCGCATTCGCGATCGACGCCGCCGACGCGCAGACAAAGTACCCGCATTCGACGGTGACGCTGGTGACGCACTCGAGCCCGGGCGGCGGCAGCGACGTGTTCTTGCGCGAATTGGCCAAGCATCTTGGCCCGGCGATGGGCGTAAATTTCGTGGTCGAGAATGTCCGCGGCGGCAGCGGCGCCCGCGCCGTCGCCAAGGTGGCGCAGGCGCCGGCGGACGGCTCGATCTTTTACGCGACGACGCCGACCTATATTCAAACCACCCTGCTGAGCAAGCCCGAGTATGGCTACGAGACGCTCGAGCCGCTGATGATCGTCTTTCTCGACCCCGAGGTGGTCTACACGCGCAGCCAGTCACCCTTCAAGACGCTTGCCGAGGCGGTCAACGACGCCAAGCAGAATCCCGGCAAGGCTAAATGGGGCGCCGCCAACCCGGCGTCGCTCGAGCGGATTGCCTTCGAACGGCTGAGCCGTCTCACCGGCGTGCGCGCGGCGGTGGTGACGCATGAAGGCGGCGGCGATTTGATGATCAACGTGCTCAATGGAACGCTCGACATCGGTATCGGCGAGATCCAGGAGATCCGCGCGCAACTCGACGCCGGACAGGTTCGCCTCCTGGCGACGCTCACCGATGCGCGGCTCGACCAGTTTCCCAACCTGACGACCGCCAGGGAGCAGGGCATCGATCTCACGGTGACCAAGTTCCGCGGCCTCGCCGGCCCGAAAGGCCTGTCTGCCGAAGTCATCAAGGCGTGGGAGGAGGGGATGCAGAAGGTCCTTGCCAGCGCGGCGTACAAGAAGGAGTACGAGCGCGAGAATCTTGTGCCGGCCTTCATGGGGCACGCCAAGGCCGGGCCATTCACCGCCGAATTCGCCAAGGAAGTGACGGCCTCGCTGCGCGAGTTCGGCGTCGTCAAGTGAGGCGATTGCGTGGCGAAGGAGATCACGCTCGGTATTATCGCCATTGCGCTTGCGGCGGCGTATTTCGACGCCGCCGCTTCGATCCAGGTGAGCCTGCTGTCCGATGCAGTCGGCGCCGGCGGCGTGCCCAAGCTGCTGGCGATCGTATTGGGCGGGCTTGGCGCGGCGCAGATCGGCCGCGCGCTGCTGCGTCGTCAAGCTGACGCGGTCGCCGACGGCCCGCGGGGCCTGGCGGCGCACCTTCGCGCGGCGGGGATGCTGATCATCGGCGCGGTCTACATCGTCGTCACGCCATATCTCGGTTATCCGCTCGCCGTCGCCTCGCTGCTTCTCGTGGTGGTCGTCTATTCCGGACTGCCGCCGTCGCGACACGTGGTCCTGGTCAGCTCGCTTGGAGCGCTCGTCTTCTGGCTCACCTTCGTCAAATTGCTTGGCGTGGCGATGCCGGTCGGCGTCTGGCCGGCGCTCCTCGGCTGATCGCGATAAAGGCGCGCGCGTGAGCGAACTTGCCGCCGCGTGGACGGCGTTGACGTCGGGATGGGCGATCCCATTCGCCGTGTTCGGCGTCGTCTGGGGGATATTCGGCGGCGCGCTTCCCGGCATCTCGCCGTCGATCGCCATGGCGCTGTTGCTGCCGTTCACCTACAGCCTCGATCCAGTGTCGGCGGTGGTGATGCTGGCCGCGGTCTATGTCGGTGCGGAGTATGGCGGCTCGATCCCGGCGATCCTGATCCGCACGCCGGGAACCAATTCGGCGGCGGCGACGACCATCGACGGCTTCGAGCTCAACCGGCAGGGGCGCGCCGGCGAGGCGCTCGGAATCTCTCTCGTTTCAGGGCTCGTCGGCGGGCTGTTCGGCCTTCTGGTATTGGCGTTGCTCACCGAGCCGCTTGCCCGCGTGGCGCTGGCGTTCACGCCGCCGGCCTATTTCGCGCTGGGGATCCTCGGCCTGAGCGTGATCGCCAGTCTCTCGGGCGGGTCGCTGATCAAGGGCCTGATCGCCGGCATCATTGGGCTGATGATCGCCACGATCGGCACCGATCCGGTGTCCGGGGTCTCGCGCTTTACGTTCGGCTCGCCCGATCTTCTCGGCGGCGTGCGGCCGATCTTGATCATGGTCGGGCTGTTCGCGGTGAGCGAGCTGATGATCCAGGTCTCGGAGCCCGAATGGGCCAAGACGACGGCGCGCGATACGCGGCTCAAGCTGCCGGGCTGGACGGTATGGAAGCGGATGTTCAAGCCGCACACCATCGGAGCGATCATCGGCACCGTCGAGGGCGTCACGCCGGGCGCCGGCGGAACGATCGCGGCCTTCATGTCATACAACGAAGCCAAGCGATGGTCGCGCCACCCGGAGGAGTTCGGCCGCGGCTCGATCGAGGGCATCGCCGCGCCCGAGGCGGCGAACAATGTCGTCACCGCGACCGCGCTTGTGCCGCTGCTGAGCCTCGGCATCCCCGGCTCGAACTCGGCCGCGATCCTGCTTGGCGGCTTGCTCATCCATGGCCTCACGCCGGGACCGATGCTGTTCGAGCGCAGCCCCGAGGTCGTCTATGGCCTCTATGGCGGGTTGTTCGTCGCCAACATCGCCATGCTGCTTGTCGGCCTGGTCATACTGACGCCGTGCATCTGGCTGGTGAACCGCCCGAAACCATACTTGCTGGCGTTCATCCTCGCGCTCATCGTGTCGGGCGTGTACTCGATCGAGCAGAGTTTCTTCGATCTCGGAGTCGTTCTTGCTGCCGGCGTGCTGGGATATGGCATGCGTTGGCTCGGCATCCCGTTTCTGCCGACCGTGCTCGGCGTCGTCCTGGGCTATCTCGTCGAATCCAGCTACCGCCGCTCGCTGGTCATATCCGGCGGCGACCATGGGATCTTCTTGAGCGATCCGGTGTCGCTCGGACTGCTGGTTTTGGCTGCGGTCCTGATGGCGCTGTCGCTCTACCGCGAACTTCGCCATCGCTCGCCAACCGCTAGCGAGGCGGGCCAGTGACGACCGACTTGCCCGCCGCGGCGGTGGCCGAGTCGCTCGCCGACAAGATCGCCGCGCTCGACGTGCGTCGCCTGCCGCCGGCGGTGCGCGCCCGCTGCACGGATCTCGTCATCGATGTCGTCGGTCTTTGCATCGCCGCGCGCGGAACCGATTACGTCGCCGCGACCCTTGCCGCCTGGGACGAGGACGGCCCATGCACTGCGCTTGGCCACGAACGGCGTATGAGCGCCTCGGGCGCCGCGTTGGTGAATGGCGTCGCCGCGCACGGCGAGGATTTCGACGATACATTCGAGGGCGGGCCGGTCCACGCCGGCGCGGTGATCGTTCCTGCGGTGCTCGCCGCGTGCGAGCGCGATCGGCGCGATGGCGGCGCCGCGCTGCGCGGAATCGCGATCGGCGTCGAGACGTTATGCCGGCTGAGCCTGGTCGTGCCGAAAGCGGTGCATCGCGCCGGATTCCACCCTACCGCCGTTTTCGGGGCCATGGCCGCGGCGGCGGCGGTGGGCGCGACGCTTGGGCTCGAGCGGCGGCAGATTGTCGATGCGTTCGGCGTCGCCGGCAGCATGGCCGCGGGCATCATCGAGTATCTGGCGGAGGGGACCTGGACGAAGCGCTTGCATCCCGGTTGGGCGGCCCAGTCGGGGCTTCGCGCGGCCCGCCTCGCCGAGCGCGGTTTCATCGGTCCGCGCACGGTTTTCGAGGGGACGCACGGGCTGTTCAACGGCTTCGCGCGCCAGGCGGAGGGCGATTATGGGGCGCTGGTCGACGATTTCGGCCAGCGTTGGGTGACCGCGACGATCGCCTTCAAGCCTTACGCCTGCGGGACGATGACGCATCCCTATATCGATTGCGCGCGGCGGCTCGCGCGGCGCGGGATCGCCGCCGACGATATCGCGGAGATCGTCTGCGAAGTCGCCGACGGAACGGTTCATCGGCTCTGGGAGCCGCTTGCCGCCAAGCGACGTCCGCCCAATGGTTACGCCGCCAAGTTCAGCACGCCCTATTGCATCGCCGCCGGATTCATTCTCGA
>DATFES010000088.1:0-6430 GCA_035250945.1 Alphaproteobacteria bacterium
TCTGACCTTCGTACTCGTCGCCGTGGTTCCCCGCCATCAGGAAGACCGTCGGCCCCGTACCGTTCTTGATCACCGCGATCGGAATGGCGATCGTGCCATAGGCCGAGCGCGTCACCGAGTGGGGCAGGTGCAGCCAGTCGATTTGCTTGCCGTCGCGCTCATAGTCGATGTCGGTGAAGATTTTTGTCCGCGCGCCCATCGCCAGCCCCCTCGGCATCTCGGCCCGAAGTTGACAATCGCGCGCAAGAACGCGCAACCTTTTCCTTGAGCTGATCGGTTGGGACGGACGACTTGCGCGTTTCGTCCGCCGATCTCCTTATTGGCGGCGGGGACGACGGGGAGGGGCTCTGATGAAAACTGGATTAGGGCGCAAGGCGGTCGCGGGCCTCGCGGCGGCCATGGCGTTGGCGACGTTTTTTGCCCACGGCGCCGAGGCGGCGCCCAAACGCGGCGGTACGCTGATCTTCGCCCAGGAGGCGCCGCCGCCGACGCTCGATCCGCATTTTTCGACGTCGATTTCGACGCGCAACATCGCCATGAACGTCTTCGAGCAGCTCGTGGCGCGCGACGAAAACAACGGCGTCGTCGCCGAGCTCGCCGAAAACTGGCAGATCAGTCCCGACGGACTCACGTATACGTTCAAGATCCGCAAGGGCGTCAAGTTCCACAACGGCAAGGAATTGACCTCCGCCGACATCAAGGCCTCGTTCGAGCGCTACAAGCGCATGGCGCTCTCCAAGGTGACGTTGGCGCCGGTCGCGGCGATGGAAGCGCCCGACCGCGATACGTTCGTCATCAAGCTGTCGAAGCCGATTCCGGTCTTCCTCGACGAGTTGTCGGCCTTTGTCGTGCCGATCGCCGTCATCCCGGCCGAACAAGCCGATCGCGAGGGCGGCAAGATCGACATCATCGGCACCGGGCCCTTCCAGTTCGTCGAATGGGTGCCCGATAGCCACGTGCGTCTGAAGCGCTTCGAGGGCTACGTGCCGGACGCGCGCTACAAAGGCAACGACGGATTCGCCGGCCGCAAAGAGGCCTGGGTCGACGTCGTCGACTTCAAGCTGGTGAAGGAGCCGGGCGCACGCGTCGCCGGCCTCGAATCCGGGCAGTTTCACATTATCGAAGATCTGCCGGCGGAATCGGCCAAGCGGCTGGCGGCCAGCAGGGACATCAAGATTCACGATTTGAAGAACTGGTGGCTGCATGGCGCATGGGTGAACCACGCCAAGGCGCCGACCACCGACAACAAGGTCCGCCGCGCGATGCAGATCGCGCTCGACATGGAAGAGATCATGGAGATCGCCACCGACGGCGCCTATGTTCTGCAACCCGGGCTGCAATATCCCGGCAACCCATATTACGTCACCGACGGCGGCAAGCTTTACAACGCCAAGGACGTCACGCATGCCAAGGCGTTGCTCAAGGAGGCGGGATACAAGGGCGAAGAGCTGGTGATGATCACCAACTCGAGCTATCAGAGCATGTACAAGGCGGCGCAAGTCGCGGCCGAACAGCTCAAAGCGGTCGGCTTCAAGGTTCGCATGGACGTGTTCGATTGGGCGACCGCGCTCGCCAAGCGCAAGGACAAGGAGGCGTGGAACATCTGGTTCACCGGCCAGGGCACCGGCCCGTCGGTCGGCCCGTTCACCGCGCTCAAGGACGTCGTTTCGCCGCAACTCAACCAGTTCACGCCCGACCCGGTGCTCGACAAGCTGTTCGACGAGATGATCAGCGGCCCGACGTTCGAAGCGCGCAAGGCGACCTTCGCCAAATTCCAGGACCGCGTCTACGACCAGGTGCTGTTCTTGAAGTTCGGCGATCTCACGCGCAAACAGGCGGCGCGGGCCAATGTGCAGGGTTTCGCTCCCTATCGTATCCCGCGCATGTGGAACGTCTGGTTCGAGGGTTGATCGGCGCGGCTGCACGACGGCGCGCCGCGCGCGGCGCGCGCGGCGGGTTAGACTGACGCATGGCCGAGTTCGTCGTGAGGCGGCTGATCGCCGCCGTGCCGGTGCTGTTCCTGGTGACGCTGATCGCCGCGTCGATCATGCAACTCGTCCCCGGCGACCCGGCTTCGGTGATCGCCGGGCAGAGCGCCAGCAACCTCGAGATCGAGCAGGTCCGCCAGCAACTTGGCCTCGACCGGCCATTTTACGAGCGCGTCTTCAACTGGTACGCCGGGCTGCTCGAGGGCGATCTTGGCCGCTCGATCCTGCTGCAGCGGCCGGTGACGCAGGCGATTCTCGAGCGCGTGCCGGTGACGCTGACGCTGGCGGGATTTGCGCTCTTCCTCACCATCGCGGTCGGCATTCCGTGCGGCGTCATCGCGGCGTTGCGCGCCAATACCTGGGTCGACCAGGCGGTGCTGACCTTCGCGCTCGTCGGCGTCTCGGTGCCGAATTTCTGGCTGAGCTTGATGCTGATCGTCTTGTTCGGCGTCATGCTCGATTGGCTGCCGGCCGGCGGTTACGTGCCGCTGGCCGACGATCCGGTCGGCTGGGCGCGGAGCCTTATCCTGCCCGGCGTGTCGCTAGCGCTTCTGCAGATCGGTCTCTTGGCGCGCATGACGCGGGCGACGATGCTGGAAACGCTGCGCCAGGACTATGTTCGCACCGCGCGCGCCAAAGGCCTGCCGGCGCGAATGGTCGTCGGCAAACACGCGCTCAAGAACGTGATGATTCCGGTCGTCACCGTCATCGGCATCAGTTTCGGCCTGCTGTTGTCAGGCTCGGTGGTGATCGAGACCGTCTACTCGATCCCCGGAATGGGCCGCTTGCTGGCGAACGCCATATTCGGCCGCGACTATCCGCTGATCCAGGGCGGATTGCTGGTCACGGCGGCGACGCTGGTGCTGCTCAATCTGGCGGTCGACCTGCTCTATGCATTGATCGACCCGCGGGTGAAATATGGCCGCAGCTAGCACCGCCGCGGCTTCCGTCGCCGCGCCGTCGATGGGGGCGCCATGGCGGCGCTTGCTGCGCCACCGCCTGTTCGTCACCGGCGCCGGCTTGTTCGGCCTGATGCTGATCCTTGCGCTTTTTGCCGATCTCCTGGCGCCCTACGCGCCGGAAAAAATGAATGTGCGCTTTCGCTTCCGAACCCCGGATTGGACGTTCATGCTCGGCACCGACAATTTCGGCCGCGACATCTGGAGCAGGCTCGTCTTCGGCGCGCGGCTGTCGCTGTCGATCGGTTTCGCGGTCGTCCTGGCGACCGGCATCGCCGGCACGCTGATCGGCCTCCTCGCCGGATACTTCCGCCGCCTCGACGATCCATTGATGCGCGTCATGGACGCCTTCATGGCGTTCCCGGCGATCCTGCTGGCAATCGCCATCGCCGCGGCGCTCGGTCCCTCGGCGGTCAATGCGGTGATCGCGCTTTCGGCCGTCTACACGCCGCGCACCGCGCGCATCGTGCGGGCGACGGTCCTCGTGGTGCGCGAGATGGAGTATGTCGAAGCGGCGCGCGCCTGCGGCGCGCGTCACGGCTGGATCATCTGGCGTCATATCCTGCCCAACAGCCTGGCGCCGCTGATCGTCCAGCTTACCTTCATTTTCGCCTACGCGGTGCTCGCCGAATCGATCCTGTCGTTCCTCGGCGTTGGCCCACCGCCGCCGACCCCGACCTGGGGCAACATGATCGCCGAGGGCAAGGACTATCTGCGCGAGGCGCCGTTGATCGCATTGTTTCCCGGCGTTGCGATCGCGCTCACCGTGCTCGGCCTCAATCTTCTGGGCGACGGGCTGCGCGACGTGCTCGACCCGCGGCTTCGGGTGCAGCATGGCTGAGGCGCTGCTGTCGGTCGAAGGATTGCGCGTCGTCTTCGGCGACGGCGCGCGCGAGCAAGTAGCGGTCGACGGCATAAGCTTTGCGCTCGGTCCCGGCGAAGTGGTCGGCATCGTCGGCGAATCGGGATGCGGCAAGAGCATCACCGCGCTGTCGATCTTGCGTCTGGTGCCGGACCCGCCGGGACGGATCGCCGGCGGGAGGGTCGTCTTCGCCGGCGGCGATCTCGCGGCGCTCGCCGAGGACGAGATGCGCCAGGTGCGGGGTCGCGATATCGCGATGGTCTTCCAGGAGCCGATGACGGCGCTCAACCCGGTATTTACGGTCGGCGAGCAAATCGCCGAGACGTTGCGCGTCCACGAAGGCATCGACCGCGCCGCAGCGCGCGCCCGCGCCCGCCGATTGCTCGATCACGTCGGCATCGCCAACGCCGGCGCCCGGCTCGATCAGTATCCGCACGAACTTTCCGGCGGCATGCGCCAGCGAGTGATGATCGCCATTGCGCTCGCCTGCAAGCCGAAGCTCCTGATCGCCGACGAGCCGACGACGGCGCTCGACGTCACCATCCAGGCGCAAATCCTGGCATTGCTCGCCGAACTGCAACGCGAACTCGGCATGGCGATGATCTTGATCACGCACGACCTAGGCGTGGTCGCCGAAACGGTCGACCGCGTGCTGGTCATGTACGCCGGGCGGATCGTCGAGGAGGGGCCGGTCGCCCGCGTGTTCGAGCTTCCGTCGCATCCTTACACGCGGCTGCTGATGGAGAGCATACCTTCGCTCGACCACGATCGCGCCCGGCTGCCGACCATTCCCGGCATGGTGCCGAGCCTCGCCGATCTACCGCCCGGCTGCCGGTTCCATCCGCGCTGCCCCGAGGCTCGGCTCCAGTGCCGCGAGCGCGCGCCGGGGCTGGTCGCCGTCGAAGCCGGTCATCGTTCGGCCTGCATTGCGCTCACAGGGTACCGCCATGTCGGCTGAACCGCTCGTCGCCGTGCGCGGCCTGATCAAGCACTTTCCGATCGCCAAGGGGGCGCTGTTTGCGCACAAGACGGGCGCCGTGCGAGCCGTCGATGGGCTCGATTTCGACATCGCGCCGGGCGAAACTTTGGCGCTGGTCGGCGAATCGGGCTGCGGCAAGACGACGACGGGCCGCCTGGCGCTGCGCCTGGTCGAGCCAAGCGGGGGCGAGGTGCGGTTCGCCGGCGAGGACCTGCGCACGCTGTCGCCCGACGCGTTGCGCCAGCGCCGCCGCGACATGCAGATCATCTTCCAAGATCCGTACGGCTCGCTCGATCCGCGGATGACGGTGGCCGAGATCCTCGACGAGCCATTGCGCATCCATCGCCTTGGTCGCCGCAGCGACCGCGCCAAGCGCGTCGCCGAACTTCTCGCCACCGTCGGTCTTTTGCGCGAGCACGCGCATCGCTATCCGCACGAATTCTCGGGCGGCCAGCGCCAGCGCATCGGCATCGCGCGCGCGCTGGCGCTCAAGCCGCGCTTCGTCGTCTGCGACGAGCCGGTCTCGGCACTCGACGTATCGATCCAGGCGCAAATCATCAACCTGATGCTCGATCTGCAGAAGGAATTCGGCCTGGCCTATCTTTTCATCGCCCATGATCTCGGCGTGGTGAAGCACGTCGCCGACCGGGTCGCGGTAATGTATCTCGGCAAGATCGTCGAGCTCGCCGAAAAGCGCGCCCTTTATGCTTCGCCCAAGCATCCCTATACCCAGGCGCTGCTCGCCGCGGTGCCCAGCACCCGGCTGCGCGCGCAGGCCCGCCCGGCGCCGCTCAAGGGCGAGATTCCGAGCCCGACGGATCCGCCGGCGGGCTGCCGCTTCCACACGCGTTGTCCCTACGCCGTCGACAAGTGCCGCGCCGTCGAGCCGCTCTTGCGGACGGCCGCCGCCGGACACATTGTCGCCTGTCATTTGGTCGAAGCCCCCGCCGCCTGATACCTCGCGAGGAGTCCCATGGCCAAGCCCGCATCCCGCCTGTCGTCGGAGATCGATTTCGAGCGCAAGGGCAAGCACGAGGGCTTCGTGCGCCTGCCGCACTCGGTGCACCGCTCGGCCTATGGCTGGATCCCGATCCCGATCGCCTCGATCAACAACGGCAAAGGTCCTCGCGTCCTGCTGATGTCGGGCAACCACGGCGACGAGTGGGAAGGTCAGGTGACGCTGATGAAGCTGCTGCGCGCGCTCGAACCCAGGGACGTGCGCGGACGGTTGATTTTCCTCACCGCGGCGAACTTTCCCGCCGTCATGGCCGGAACCCGCACTTCGCCGATCGACGGCGGCAACCTAAATCGCTGCTTTCCCGGCGATCCGGACGGCGGGCCGACCATGCAGATCGCCTACTACATCGAAAATGTGCTGTTGCCGCAATGCGACCACGTGATCGACCTCCACTCGGGCGGCAGCTCGCTGATGTACGTCCCTAGCGCGCTTGTGCGCCGCGAAAAAGACGCGAAGCGCATGGCGCATGCGGTCGAGCTCCTAAAGGCCTTCGGCGCGCCGGTCGGCTACGTGGTCGACGCGCCGGTCGGCGAGGATCGTACGCTGACGGCCGCCGCTTCGCGCCAGAACGTTTATCACCTGGGGTCCGAACTTGGCGGCAGCGGCGCGGTGACGCCGGCGGCG
>DATFES010000174.1:0-17441 GCA_035250945.1 Alphaproteobacteria bacterium
GCCCTGGGCGGCCAGGATGACGAAACGCTCGAACAGCGACGGCCGCGCGATGTGGATGAACGTCATCAGATGCATGCGTTCGTTCTCCGCCTCGTCGAGCAGCGCTCGGATCCAGCCATGATCTCGCTCCATGCGGCGCAAGCAGCGCAGATGCTGCAACGCCCCGCCGACCATCCCGGGAACCGCGGCAACGGTCTCGAGCACCACCGCGCGGTGGCCGTATCGTTTGGCGAAGAACAGATCGGCGGGAATTCGCATCGTCTTGACGAGGATCAGTGCGAGCCGGTCGGAGAAATCGCGCGGCTGGTGGTGGACATTGGGCGCGACGGATGACATGACGGCCTCCTTCGCCGATGCGCGTTATGACGCTTCGCACCGCCGGCCCGCGGCTTCGCGCGCATGCGGCGATGACAAAGACCCTATCCCCATGACTTAGGAAGCGATCGGACCAGCGCCATCCCATCCGCGACCTCAAGCCGCACGGCTACGCCGCGAGGCGGTCGAGCTCGGCGAGCAGCGCCGCACCCATCGCCGTGGTCGATACCAGCTTCATGCCCGGCTGCATGATGTCGGCGGTGCGATAACCCGAGGCGAGTACCGTCTCGATCGCCTTTTCGACCAGATCGGCGTCGTCGCCGAGCTCGAACGAATAGCGGAGCATCATTGCGAATGACAGCAGCATGGCGAGCGGATTCGCCATGTCCTTGCCGGCGATATCGGGAGCGGAGCCGTGCACCGGTTCATAGAGCGCGCGACGCCGCCCGGTGGCGTCGGGGGCGCCCAACGAGGCCGAGGGCAGCATGCCGAGCGAGCCGGTCAGCATCGCCGCGCAATCGGAAAGGATGTCGCCGAACAGATTGTCGGTGACGATGACGTCGAACTGCTTGGGCTGGCGGACAAGCTGCATTGCGCAGTTATCGGCGTACATGTGGGAAAGCTCGACGTCCTTGAATTCTGCGGCGTGCAGCGTAGTTACCGTCTCGCGCCACAGCACCCCGGTGTGCATGACGTTCGCCTTCTCGACCGAGGTCACCTTGTTGCGGCGCTTGCGCGCCAGCTCGAACGCGACGCGCGCTACCCGCGCGATCTCCTGCGTCGTGTAGACCTGCGTGTCGATCGCCCGCTTGCTGCCGTCGGCGCGCGTCTCGACGCCGCGCGGCTCGCCGAAATAGACGCCGCCGGTGAGCTCGCGCAAGATCAGAATGTCGAGGCCGGCGACCAGCTCGCGCTTCAGGGACGAGGCGTCGGCGAGCGGCGCGAACACCAGCGCCGGCCGCAGATTGGCGAACAGGTCCATCTCCTTGCGCAGCCGCAACAGGCCGCGCTCGGGCTTCTTGGCGAATTCGAGATTGTCCCATTTCGCGCCGCCGACGGCGCCGAACAGCACCGCGTCGACCGCCATCGCGTCGGCCATCGTCGCGTCGCTCAACGGCACGCCGTGCTTGTCGAGCGCGGCGCCGCCGACCAGCCCTTCCTTGATGTCGAACCGCACGGCGCGACGCTTGTCGAACCAATCGACCGCACGGAAGACCTGCTTCATCGTCTCCGGGCCGATTCCGTCGCCGGGCAGAACCAGCAGTCGCTTGTTGGCGGGCATTTTTGTTCCGGGCAAGATTCCTCATGCTGAGCGGGTCGATGCACGAGGCGATTGAACGAGTTGCATCCCCGCCCTTCGACTGGCTCAGGGCGAAGACCGGTTGATTAAGGAGCGAGAGGAGCTTATCCCGCCTTGGCGTGGAGCCAAGGCTGGCTTGCCCGCTGTTTGGCCTCGAAGGTCTCGATGGCCGCCGCCTTCTCTAGCGTGAGGCCGACATCGTCGAGCCCATTAAGCAGGCAGTGCTTGCGGAACGGATCGATGTCGAACTTGAGGCAGCCGCCATCGGGGCCGCGGATCTCCTGCTTCTCGAGGTCGATGGTGAGGGTGGCGTTGGCGCCGCGCGAGGCGTCGTCCATCACCTTCTCGATATCGTCTTTCGACAGCTTGATCGGCAAGATGCCGTTCTTGAAGCAGTTGTTGTAGAAGATATCGGCGAAGGATTCGGCGATCACGCAAGTGATGCCGAAATCGAGTAGCGCCCACGGCGCGTGCTCGCGCGAGGAGCCGCATCCGAAATTTTCGCCGGCGACGAGGATCTTGGCGTTGCGGTAGGCCGGCTTGTTGAGGACGAAGTCGGGCCGTTCCTTGCCGTCCGGCGTATAACGCAGCTCCTCGAACAGCGCCTTGCCGAGTCCGGTGCGTTTGATCGTCTTGAGGTGAAGCTTGGGAATGATCTTGTCGGTATCGACGTTGATCATCGGCAACGGGGCGGCGATGCCGGTGAGCGTGGTGAATTTCTGCATCGGACGGAGCTCCTAGAGTGGACGGCGCGATGGCTCAAGCGCGCAGCACGAGCGTGCCGGCGAACATGTCGTGGAGCGCCTGACGGCGCTCGGTGAAGGCGGCGATGAGGTAGGTAATGCCCGTCGAAAACAGATTGGTCGCCTTCATGAGCTGACGGAACGCAGCGCGTCCGAGGCCAAGCCGGAGACCGGCGGCATCGGTCACTTTGATGCCGAGCGCCTGCTTGCCGAGCGAAGCCTGCCGCGCCGAACTTTCCATAAGCAGGAAATAGACGAAAGGCAGCAACGCGCACAATACCTGCGTGAGCCGCTGGCGCACGATCAGGTTTCGGTTGCGGCCGATCAACATTTCGACCCGCGACCGGTCGACCCGACCGTCGGCGCGTTGCGTCGTTCCCTCGATGACGGCGAAGATCCGCACGTCGCCGTCGGCGTAGATCCGTGTTTCGCGGCTATAACGGTTCTCGATGACGACGCCGCCTTCCTGCGCGTCGCGCCGTTCACCGGCCGTCTCGACCATCCGCCGAACCGGCTCCGGCGATTCCCAGAACGGATCAAATACCCGCGCTCCAAAGCCGCCGGCGGCGGCATTCGTCGCATAAACGATGCCGACCGCCGCGGCCGAAAGGAGGAGCGCGTCGATGGCGAGCGCGACGACGCGCCGCCAGAACGGCGCGTAATCCGGGCGCGCGCCCGTGTCACCGGCGTCCGTCCCGAAGGCCACGCCGCCCGCGCCGTTCAGCGGGCGAGCCGGCGAACGTCGGCGAGACGCCCGGTCACCGCTGCCGCCACCGCCATCTCCGGGCTCATCAGATGCGTGCGGCCGCCGCGGCCCTGCCGCCCTTCGAAATTGCGATTCGAAGTCGAGGCGCAACGCTCGCCCGGTTCGAGCCGGTCGGCGTTCATCGCCAAGCACATCGAACAACCGGGCTCGCGCCATTCGAAACCGGCTTCGAGGAATACGCGGTCGAGACCCTCGCGCTCGGCCTGCTCCTTCACCAGGCCCGAGCCGGGCACGACCATCGCCTTGACATGGCCGGCGACCTTGCGGCCCTTGGCGACCGCCGCCGCGGCGCGCAGATCCTCGATGCGCGCGTTGGTGCACGATCCGATGAACACGCGGTCGACCTTGACATCCTGTAGCCGCGTGCCCGGCGTCAGGCCCATGTAGCTGAGCGATCGCTCCATCGCCGCCCGCTTGCCGGCGTCGCCGACCTCGGTCGGATCGGGCACGCTGCTGGTGATCGGCAGGACATCTTGCGGCGAGGTGCCCCAGGTCACCTGCGGCGCGATCTGGTCGGCGCGAATCGTCACTTCGCGGTCGAATTTTGCGCCGTCGTCGGAGGGCAGCGTCCGCCAATAGGCGACCGCCGCCTCCCATTGCGCGCCCTTGGGCGCATAGGGCCGGCCTTTCAAGTACTCGAAGGTGATTTCGTCCGGAGCGATAAGTCCGGCGCGGGCGCCCGCCTCGATCGACATGTTGCAGATCGTCATGCGCGCCTCCATCGACAGCTTGGCGATGGCGGGCCCGCTGTACTCGATGACGTGTCCGGTGCCCCCGGCGGTGCCGATGGTGCCGATGATGGCGAGGATGAGGTCCTTGGCGGCGACTCCGGCCGGCAAGTCGCCGGCGACGACGATCTTCATGTTCTTGGCCGGCTTCTGGATCAGCGTCTGCGTCGCCAGCACGTGCTCGACCTCGGAGGTTCCGATGCCGAAGGCCAACGCGCCGAACGCGCCATGCGTCGCGGTGTGACTGTCGCCGCAGACGATGGTCATGCCCGGCTGGGTCAGGCCCTGCTCGGGGCCGATGATGTGGACGATGCCCTGGCGGATATCCGACATCCCATAATACGTAATGGCGAAATCGCGGCAGTTGGCTTCCAGCGTTTCGACCTGGATGCGGCTTTCCGCGTCGGTGATGCCGCGGCTGCGATCGGTGGTCGGCACGTTGTGGTCGGCGACGGCGATCGTCGCATCGGGACGCCGGACCTTCCGGCCTGCGGCGCGCAGGCCTTCAAAGGCTTGCGGGCTGGTGACTTCGTGAATCAGGTGGCGGTCGATGTAGAGCACGCAGGTGCCGTCGTCCTGCGTGTGCACAAGGTGACTGTCCCAAATCTTGTCAAACAGCGTCCGCGGCTTCGCCATGGCGCTTCCTCCTCTACCGCTCGTCCGGCAAGCGCATCGATCGTCCGCGCGCCGTCGGGCGGCCCACTTGCCTACTTCGGCTCGCTCGAGGTCGGCGCCGGCGCCGAAGCCAGCAATTCGGCCTCGGTCATCTCGGCCGCGGTCGCACCGCCGCCGACGCGCTCGGTGATGCGCGCCTTCTTGCCGGTCCGGCCGCGCAGATAATACAGCTTGGCGCGACGCACATCGCCGCGGCGAAGCACCTCGATCGCCGCGATGCGCGGACTGTACAGCGGGAATACGCGCTCGACGCCTTCGCCGAAGGAAATCTTGCGCACGGTGAAGTTGGAATTGAGGCCGGCGTTCTTGCGCGCGATGCAAACGCCCTCGAACGCCTGCAGGCGTTCGCGCGTGCCCTCGACCACTTTCACCTGGACCCGCAGCGTGTCGCCGGGATTGAACTCCGGAACGCCGCGCTCGGCCGTGAGCTTGGCGATCTGATCCTTTTCGAACTGCTCGATGACGTTCATGACCGTTTCTCCTTGGCGAAAATCTAGCGAGTTCACCGCGCTATGGCGATTCCTCAATGGACGCCGGCGCGACGCGTCGCGTAGCGCGCCCACAAGTCCGGCCGACGCTCGCGCGTCGTGCGCTCGCGCTCGGCCCGCCGCCATTCGCGAACCTTCTGGTGATTGCCGGAAACCAGGGCCTCCGGCACGGCACGGCCGATCCAGGTCCGTGGCCGCGTGTAATGGGGGTATTCCAGTAATCCTTCCTCGAAACTTTCCTCGCCGAGCGAGGCGTCCTCGCCGACCACGCCCGGCAGCAGGCGCACGCAGGCGTCGATCAACGCGATCGCCGCAGGCTCGCCGCCCGAGAGCACGAAGTCGCCAAGGCTCACCTCCTCCATCGCGCGGGCCTCGATTACCCGCTGGTCGACGCCCTCGAAGCGTCCGCACAGCAGCACCACGCCCGCGCCGGCGGCGAGTTCGCGCACGCGCGGTTGGGTCAACAGACTTCCGCGCGGCGTGAGATAGACCAGTGCGGCGCCCGGCGTCCGCGCACTCGCGAATTCGAGCGCCGCGTCGACGACGTCGGGCCGCATCACCATTCCGGGGCCGCCGCCGAATGGCGCATCGTCGACCGATTTGTGCCGACCGCTGGCGAAGTCGCGTATATCGGTCGCCGCCAGCGACCAAAGCCCGGCGGTCAAGGCGCGGCCGGCCAGCGAGTGGGCGAGCGGACCCGGAAACATCTCGGGAAAGATCGTCAGCGCGTGCGCATTCCACGTCATCGCCCGCCCTCCGATAGCTGGACGGCCAAGGCCACCCGAACCCATGACGGGGAATCCCCGGCGCCTCGCTTCGAGATCGTTGAGCTTTGGCGGTTCATTTCCCAAGTCATTTCTTGCATCGCTTCGTTTCCGCGCCTTGCCCGACTTCGGCCTCGATTTCGGGCGGCGGCTCGATGATGATTCGTCGGCCGGCCAAATCGACGTCCGGGATCGTCGAGCGCGTGAACGACAACCACGTCGTCGTTCCGTCAAGTTGCTCGATCTCGAGCAGGTCCCCTGCGCCGAAGTTCTGCACCGACTTGACCCGTCCCATCGTCGTTCCGTCCCTTCGCTCCGCACGCAGCCCAATGAGGTCGGCGTGGTACCATTCCTCGCGGCCCGGATCCGGGAGGGCGGCTCGCGGCACGTAGAGCCGGACGCCCCGAAGCGCTTCAGCCGCGTCGCGGTCCTCGATTCCATCGAGGCGGGCGATGACCGCGCCCTTCCACTCGCTCCTCACCCGCAGCTTGAACCGGCGCGTCCCCTGCTCGTCCGAAACACTGCCATAGCGGCCGATGTCACGCGGATCGGCGGTGAAGCTCCGGATTCGCACCTCGCCGCGCACGCCATGCGCCCCCGCGATTACGCCGACCAGGACGAGGCGCTGCGCCGCCCCACGTTCAGCCATCAGGCGGGCTCTATGCCGCGGCCTCCTTGCCACCCTCGGCTCCAGCCGCCGCCTTCAATCGCTCCTGCGCCTTGGCCCGCGGCGCGCTCTTCTTCGGCGTCTCGCGAATCTCTGGCTTGGGGCCGAGATTGGCGTCGAACAAGAAGTACGCGACGCGCTCCGACGGCTTGGCGCCGACCGAGAGCCAATGCTTGACCCGCGCGAGATCGAGCACGACGCGCTCGGGGTTGCCTTTTTCGAGCATCGGGTTGTAGGTGCCGATCTTCTCGATGAATCGCCCATCGCGCGGACTGCGGCTATCGGCGACGACGATGCGATAGAACGGCCGTTTCTTCGCCCCGGCCCGGGACATGCGGATCTTGAGCGACATGTGTCTGGTGGTTCCTTTCCTTCGTTGCGCTTTTGAACGGCGACTGCTCAGCGTCGAAACAGCGAGGACAGCCCGGCGCGCATGATGCCTTTCTCGCCGAGCCGGCTCACCTGCTTAACCATGCGGCTCATTTCCATGTACTGCTTCAACAGCCGGTTGACCTCTTCGACCGAGGTGCCCGAGCCGCTGGCGATACGCCGCTTGCGGCCCGCGTTGAGCAGCTTGGCGTTCCGCCGCTCGGCCTTGGTCATCGAGTTGATGATCGCCTCCTGGCGGCGAACGACGCGGTCGTCGACCTTGGCGTTGGCGAGCTGCTGCTTCACCTTTTGCACGCCGGGCAGCAGGCCCATCACGCCGGAAAGCCCGCCCATCTTGCGCAACTGCTTGAGCTGCGCCGCCATGTCGTCGAAATCGAATTCGCCCTTGCTCACCTTCTTGGCGAGCTTTTCGGCGTCCTCCTGCTCGACCGTTTCGACCGCCTTCTCGACCAGGCCGACGACGTCGCCCATGCCGAGGATGCGGCTGGCGATTCGGTCGGGGTGGAAGACGTCGATCGCGTCGAGCTTCTCGCCGAGGCCGATCAACTTGATCGGCCGGCCGGTGACGGCGCGCATCGACAGCGCGGCGCCGCCGCGCGCATCGCCGTCGACGCGGGTCAGCACGATCCCGCTGACGCCGATCTTGTCGGTGAAGGCGCGCGCCGTGTTGACCGCATCCTGACCGGTCATCGCATCGACGACGAGCAGGCTCTCGGCCGGTTTCACCGCGTCGCGCACCGCGGCGGCCTCCGCCATCAGCTCCTCGTCGATCGACAATCGGCCCGCGGTGTCGAGCAGGACCACGTCGTAGCCTTCGCGCGCGCCGGCGTCGATGGCCCGCCGGGCGATCTCGACCGGCGTCTGGCCGGGAACGATCGGCAAGGTGGGGATTTCCGCCTGCTGGCCCAGCACCGCGAGCTGCTCTTGCGCCGCCGGACGCCTCGTGTCGAGCGAGGCCATCAGCACTTTCTTCTTGTCGCGCTGCGCGAGTCGCCGGCCGAGCTTCGCCGTCGTCGTCGTCTTGCCCGAGCCCTGAAGGCCGAGCATCAAAATCGGCACCGGCGGATTGGCGCGCAGATTGATCTCGCTCGCCGTCGAGCCGAGCGTCTCGACGAGGTGGTCGTGGACGATCTTGACGACCATCTGGCCGGGGCTGACCGAGCGCACCACCTGCTGGCCGATCGCCTTGAGCTTGACCCCGGCGACGAAGTCCTTGACCACCGGCAGCGCGACATCGGCTTCGAGCAGCGCCACACGCACCTCGCGCAGCGCGGCGTCGACATCGGCCTCGCTCAGCGCGCCGCGTCGCTTCAGGCGGTCGAAGACATCGCCCAGTTTTGCCGTCAGCGTTTCGAACATCGTCGTGCCGTTGTTCCTGGCTCCTAGCCCCGCTTCGACCGGCTCGCCGCCAGGGAGCAAGACGAAATGCGACAGGTCGCGAGCGAAAATACGATCGCCCCAGTGCGCGACACTCGCGGACTGGGGGAGACCCAAATGGGCCCAAGGGGCTTACTTGTCCCTTGAACGGCGCGGACCCTACAAGCGGCCCGGGAGAAGGTCAAGAATTCTCCGGATTTCCTTTGCCTCTATGGACTTACGCAGCGGAGCGCGCCATATACACCTCGCCATGGCCGCCCGAACCGCCCACCCATCGAAGTCGAGACGTCGCTTAGCGCGGCCAAGCGTTTTTTGGCCGTTCCTCAAAATGCACGGGCTCGGCAACGACTTCGTCGTCTTCGACGCCCGTGAACGCCCGCTCGAGCTCGCCGACAGCCAGGTGCGCGCCATCGCCGACCGCAGGACCGGGGTCGGTTGCGATCAGCTCATCGTCATCGAGAAGCCGAAACGGCCGCGCCATGGCGGCGCCGACGTGGTCGACGTCTACATGCGCATCCACAACGCCGATGGCGGCGAGGTCGAAGCGTGCGGCAACGCATCGCGTTGCGTCGCCGACTACCTCATGCGCGAGGATAGCCGCGACCATCTGGTCATCGAGACGGCGATCGGCCTGCTCGACGCCAGCCGCGCCAAGGATGGCCGCATCACCATCGATATGGGACCGGCGCGGCTCGATTGGCGCGATATTCCGCTCGCCAAGCCGGCGGACACGCTGCATCTCGATCTGGCGCTGGGCCCGCTCAAGGACCCGGTCGCGGTCAATATCGGCAACCCACACGCCGTATTTTTCGTCGACGATGTGGCGCAGATCGACCTCGCGAGCCTTGGCCCGGTTCTCGAACGCCATGCCATCTTCCCCGAGCGCGCCAACATCGAAGTGGCGCAGATCCTGTCGCGCTCGCGCATCCGCATGCGCGTCTGGGAGCGTGGCGTCGGCATCACGCGAGCCTGCGGCACCGGCGCTTGCGCGACGCTCGTCGCCGCCGCACGCCGCGCGCGCACCGGACGAACGGCGAGCGTGGCGCTCGACGGCGGAGAGCTCGAGATCGAATGGCTCAAGGACGGGCACGTATTGATGACGGGGCCGGTGGCGACCAGCTTCACCGGCGAGTTGTCGCTGCCGTGAGCGCGCGCGCGCAAACCGGGCCCGAGATCCTCACCTTCGGCTGCCGGCTCAATCTCGTCGAATCCGAGATCATCCGTCGGCTGGCGCACGCCGCAGCGCTCGACGATGCAGTCATCGTCCACACCTGCGCGGTTACCGCCTCGGCGGAGCGCGAGGCGCGCCAAGCGGTCCGCCGTGCGCGCCGCCGCCGGCCCGGAGCGCGGATCGTCGTTACCGGGTGCGCCGCCCAGATCGCGCCCGAACGGTTCGAGGCGATGCCGGAAGTAAGCAACGTCCTTGGAAATGCGGAGAAGCTCGATTTCGGGGCATGGCTGGGGCTCGCCGACAACCCGAACGCGCCGCGGCGGGCCGTCGCCGATGTGGCGCGCGCGCGCCACACCGCATGGCATCTGGTCGACGGGTTCGATGCGCAGACGCGAGCCTTCGTCCAGGTACAGCAAGGCTGCGACCACCGCTGCACATTCTGCATCATCCCGCTTGCCCGCGGACCGAGCCGCTCGGTCCCGTTGGGCGCGCTCGTCCAGCAGCTCCGGACGCTGGTCGCCAAGGGTTTTAGAGAGGTCGTATTGACCGGCGTCGACCTCACGTCTTACGGCGCGAACCTGCCGGGCCGCCCGACTCTCGGCGCGGCGATCCGCCGGCTGCTCGCCGCCGTACCCGATTTGCCGCGGCTCCGGCTTTCCTCGCTCGATCCGGCGGAACTCGGTGACGATTTCTGGCGGGCGTTCGCAGACGAGGAGCGGCTGATGCCGCATCTTCATCTGAGCGTGCAGTCGGGGGACGACCTGATTTTGAAGCGCATGAAGCGCCGCCATACGGCCGACCAGGTCCGTGCCGTCGTCGCGCGGGCTCGCGCGTTGCGGCCCGAGACGGCGTTCGGCGCCGACATTATCGCCGGCTTCCCCACCGAGACCGATGCGCAGGCGGGTAATTCTCTCCGCCTGGTCGAGGCGGCCGGCATCGTTTACCTCCATGTTTTTCCGTTCAGCTCGCGGACCGGGACCCCCGCTTCCCGCATGCCGCAGGTCGCCAGCGCGACCATCCGCGCGCGTGCGGCGGCGTTGCGGGCCGCCGGGCAGAGCCAGCGGCGCGCGCATCTTCAGCGACAGATCGGCCGGCGCGTCGAAGCGCTGATCGAGCGCGATGGCCGCCGCGGCCATACCCGGGATTTCGCGCCGATTGTCCTCGATCATGATGCTGTACCGGGCGCGCTCGTCCGGGCCGATGTGATCGGCGCCGAACGCGAGACGCTGCTCGGCCGGGCGATTGACCCGGATTGAGGGCGGCGACGCGCGCATGGTCGGCTGGCTGCAGCGTCTCAAAGCGGGTCTTGCGCGCAGCTCGAACAAGCTCGTCGACGGCATCGCGCAGGCGGTCGGCACGCGAGCGAAGCTCGATCCGGCGACGCTGAACGCGATCGAGGAAGCCTTGATCGCCGCCGACCTTGGCCCAAGCGTCGCCGCGCGACTCGTCAAGCACCTAGCGGGTGTCCGTTTCGAGGGCGATATCGATCCCGCGAAGGTTCGGCGGGCTATGGCCGATGAAATCGCCCGGATCTTGTCGCCGATCGCCAGACCATTCGCTGCCGATCGTGCACTGCAGCCGCACGTCGTGCTGGTGGTCGGCGTCAACGGCAGCGGCAAGACGACGACGATCGGTAAACTGGCGCAGCGGCTCACCGACGAAAAACGCCGCGTCGTCCTGGCTGCATGCGACACTTTTCGCGCCGCAGCGGTAAGTCAGCTTCGCATCTGGGGCGAGCGCACCGGCGCGCGCGTCATATTCGGCCGGCAGGGCGAGGATCCGGCGGCGCTCGCCTATCAATCGCTCGAGTCGGCGCGCGAAGCGCGTGCGGATATCTTGCTCATCGACACTGCGGGCCGGCTGCAGAACAAGAGCGACCTCATGGCCGAACTGGCGAAGGTCGTGCGTGTCCTGAAGAAGCTCGATCCCGCGGCGCCGCACGACGTGCTCCTGGTGCTCGATGCGACCATCGGACAGAACGCGATCCAGCAGGTGGATATCTTCAAGAGCATGGTGAACGTCACCGGCCTTGTCATGACCAAGCTCGACGGCACGGCGCGCGGCGGAGTCTTGGTGGCGATCGCCGAAAAATTCGCCTTGCCGGTCGTTGCAATCGGCGTTGGCGAGGGCGTCGAGGACCTGGCGGCCTTCGATGCCAGCGAGTTCGCGCGCGGCCTGCTCGCGCTAGAGCCACAGCCCTAAATTGTCTTGGGCCAAGAGCATAGAAAGCCCGTATTTCCGGGCCTTTTGTTCATTGTCAAGTCCATCGCCCACCATCGATTGGGGCGTCAAGTGGAAAGTTATACAACCTGTCGCGGGAGCCTCAATACCTAGTGGGTCTGACCCGTCGACCCCCTGCATATTGAATTTTCTTGACAAGAGGTTGTTTATGTTGATTTTCTATGCGTGTCCGGATCGTTTTTCCCTGGGGGTGGCTCATCACGCGTGGGACGAGTGGCTGACGAGACGATCGTCGCAATCTTGACCTGCCGCACGCTTCCGCCGGTCCGGTACCATCGGAAAAAGGAGCAAACCATGGCAGCGAAGAAGAAGGGCAAGAAGAAGGCTAAGAAGAAGATCTAACCTGTCGCCTGAGCGCGATAGAATCAAGAATCTCTCCTGAACAAACTCGCAAGATGCGTTGGACGGTCGACAGGCTGTCCAGCGCATTTTTGTATCGGCCGCCGCCAAGTGCGGCGGCGGTTGGTCGTGTCCGGCCTTTCCCCGGTCGGTGAAAGATTTATGATCGCCTGGCGCGGCGCCGGTCCGGGTGCCGTTTCCAGGGGAACACCTGGCCAATGCCGCCCCCTCCTCCGCGCCTTGCCGCTATCGGCGAATGCATGATCGAATTGCGCCACCGCGACGATTGGCGCCTCGATCTCGCTTTCGGCGGCGATACATTCAATACGGCTGTCTATCTTGCCCGACTTGGCCGAGGCAACGGATTGACCGTCGACTACGCCACCGCGCTTGGCGAAGATCCCTATAGCGCGGCGATGCGCGCCGCTTTTACCCGAGAGGGCGTCGGTCTCTCGCTGGTTCGCACCGTGGCCGGCCGAGTGCCGGGGCTCTATGCCATCCGCACCGATGCGAGCGGCGAGCGGACTTTCTTCTATTGGCGGCGCGAGGCGGCGGCGCGCGCGATGTTCGATGGTCCCGAAGGCGAGGCGTTGGCGCGCTCGCTCCAAGGCTACGACTGGCTCTACTTTTCCGGAATTACGCTGTCGATCCTTGGCGACGAGGCGCGATTGACGCTGTTCGCCGCACTGGACGCCGCGCGGGCGCGCGGCGCGCGCGTCGCCTTCGATCCGAATTACCGGCCGCACGGCTGGTCCGAGCCGGCCGCGGCGCGCGCCGTGATGTCCGAGGCGCTTCGCCGCAGCGATCTCGCCTTGCCCACTTTGCCTGACGAAAAATCGCTGTTCGGAGACGCCGACGCGGAGGCTTGCGTCAAACGGCTAACCAAGCTCGGCGTGCGCGAAATCGCCGTCAAGGACAGCGGCGCTCCGGCGCTTGTGCACGACGAGACGCATCATGCTCACGTTCCGGCGTTCAGCGTCGCGAAGATCGTCGACACCACCGCCGCCGGCGACGCATTCAATGCCGGTTATCTCCGTGCCCGCATCAAGGGCGGTTCGCCGCTGGAGGCGGCGTCCGCCGGCCACCGTCTCGCGGCGGCGGTCGTCGGGCATCCGGGAGCGATCATACCGGCGTCGGCGATGCCGCGACTCGACTGAACCGGCGACCAGCGTCCTTACGCCAATGCGCATCGAGCTTCACGTCGCCGCGCTCGTTCTCCTCTCGGCGCTCATCCATGCGAGTTGGAACACGATCGTAAAGTCGGACGTCGATCGCCTGGTGTCGTTCGCCGTGGTGATGATCTCGGGGACGGTTCTGTGTCTCTTCGTCGCGCCTTTCGTCGCCTTTCCCAGCGGCGAGGCGTGGGTTTATATCGTCGCGTCGACGATCGTGCACAATTTCTATTATTTCTTCCTTCTCCGCGCCTACGCCCACGGCGACTTGAGCCACGTTTATCCGATCGCCCGCGGACTGGGGCCGCTGCTTGTTGCGATCTTCTCGGGCCGGCTGATCGGCGAGGCGCTGACGACGGTCGAGTACGCAGGCGTGCTGCTGGTATCGATCGGCGTCACCAGCCTGGCGCTGGCCCGCGGGCTTCCGCACGGCGCCGAGTGGCGGCCGACCATCTACGCGGTGCTGACCGGAATCACCATCGCCGGGTATACGATCATAGACGGCGTCGGCGCGCGGCAATCGGGCGACGCCATCGGATATATCGTCTGGCTCAACATCGCCGAAGGGCCGTGGGTGATGATGGTGGCGATCGTCCGGCGCGGCCGGGTCATCGTGCCTTATCTTCAGTCCTATTGGTGGCGCGGCGCCGCCGGCGGCGCCATCGCGACGTTCGGCTATGGCATCGCCATATGGGCGCTCAGCCTCGGCGCAATGGCCCACGTGGCGGCGTTGCGCGAGACATCGGTGCTGTTCGGCGCCCTAATGGGCACGTTCCTGCTGCGCGAATCCTTTGGGCCGCGCCGCATCGCCGCCGCCGCGATTGTCGTCGCAGGTTTACTACTGATGAACCTGCCGATTTTCCGCTGAGCTTGTCCTCGGGCATGATTCACCAAAATGGAACCGTCGATTGCGCTCCTCACCCTTCGACAAGCTCAGGGTGAGGAGCGCAAAGCAAGCCCTCATGGTGAGCTCGTCGAACCATGAGGGCGGCAGGCAGGAACACAACTGGGTGGATCATGCCCTAGTAGTCGCCGTTTTCTCCTGGCGGGTTGGACCGCGCGGCGAAACTTCCTGTCTCGGTCATCTCGCTGAGATGGTCGAGCGCCCAGCGCACCGAGGGAAACGCCAGCTCGTCGCGCGGGGCGGCGCCGGGATCGAACAGTGCGACTTCAAGGCTCTCCGGCCCGGCTTCGATGTCGGGCGAAACGAGGCGTGCGCGATAGATGAGCTGAACCTGCGACAGGCGGGGGATGTTGTAAACGGCGAGAAGCCCCTCGATCGCGATGCGCGCCCGCGCCTCCTCCCACGCCTCGCGCAGCGCGCCATCGATCGAACTTTCATTGAGCTCGAGGTATCCCGCAGGGAGCGTCCAATAGCCCTTACGCGGCGGGATCGCCCGGCGGCAAAGCAGGACCCTTCCCTGCCATAGCGCGACCGAGCCGACGACGACTTTCGGATTGTCGTATTGGATGAAACCGCAATCCGGGCAAACCAGGCGCTCGCGCGTGTCGCCTTTGGGAACCTGGCGAATCGACGGACCGGCGGGATTGCGGACCATGCGCGTAGGCTACGCCGACATCATCGGCCGCGCCATGCGACTCGCCACACCGACTGCCCGGTGTCGTCGGCGATCAGGAGGGCGCCGTCGCGGGCGACTGCGAGCCCGGCCGGGCGGCCCCAGACGCGCGCCGTGTCTTCCCCGGCGATCCAGAATCCGGTAGCGAAGTTCTCGTAGTGGCCGACGGGTCTACCGTTGCGGAACGGCACGCGCACCACTTTGTAGCCGGTCGGCTGGCCGGAATTCCACGAGCCGCGCAAGGCCACGAACGCGTTGCCGCGGAACTCCTCGGGGAACGATTCGCCGCTATAAAACACCAGTCCGATCGGCGCCGAATGCGACTGGAACAGCAGATCCGGAACCCGCGTGCGCTGGACCAAGTCGGGCCGGCGCTCGGCGAATCCCGGCTGTGGATTTCGACCGATATAGGCGTAGGGCCATCCGTAGAATTCCCCGGCGATCACTTGCGTCAGATAGTCGGGCACCAGCCCGTCGCCGAGTCCGTCGCGCTCGTTGACCACCGCCCAAAGCTCGTCGGTTCCGGGACGAAACGCGATGCCGACTGGATTGCGCAATCCGCCGGCATAGACACGCCTGCCTCCGCCGTCGGCGCCAAACTCGAGCATGGCGGCACGAATCTCGTCTTCCTCGCCGATATTGCTGCGGCTGCCGACGGCGACATAGAGCTTGTCGCCTGCGCGGTTAAAGACGATGTTGCGCGTCCAATGTCCGCTGCCGGGTCCGAGCGCGCCGGGCTCGGTGATCGGCCGCGGCTCCCCACGCGCCCGGATGTCCCCCGGCTGATAGGGGATTCGAAAAACGCCGTTCACGTCGGCGACATAGAGCCCATCCCGGCCAAACGCCATGCCGTGCGGGCGCGACAAACCCTCGAGGAACGTCGCCACCGTTTCGGCGCGCCCGTCGCCATCGGCGTCGCGCAGCAAGGTGATGCGGCCGATCGCGCTCTCGGCGAGCAGGACGTCGCCGTTCGGAGCGACCGCGAGCCATCGCGGGTGCGTCAGCCCGTCGGCGAACACGTTGGACGCAAACCCCGGCGGCACGTTCAGTCCCACGCCGTCCGGCCGCGCGACGCGTCGCGGCGGATTGCTTGCGCTCGGCGTGGCATAAGGCGCCGGGAGGTCGGCCGGTCGCACCGTAAAGCGTTCCCCGGGGGTCTGGCCGACTTGCGCCTGAACCGCCGATAGCCACAGTAGCCCGGCGGCCCCGCCAAGCGTCGCGACGCAACGAACGACCCTCATGCGCAGGCCTCCTCTCGGTCCGCTCCAACAGCCGGGCGACTCACTGTAGCGGCCCCGCCGCGCGCGGCAAGGATGCGGGCGGAATATCCGCGGTTC
This sequence comes from Alphaproteobacteria bacterium, assembly GCA_035250945.1. Lineage (GTDB taxonomy): Bacteria > Pseudomonadota > Alphaproteobacteria > CACIAM-22H2 > CACIAM-22H2 > DATFES01. The sequence goes on from DATFES010000174.1 coordinate 16,051, forward strand.
ATGAAGTGTTTGTCACACGCCCGACCCTTGACCGATTGCGGGGGCCGGCGTCAATCCGAACTCAGGGAAGGACCTGACTATGGCACGCAGCCTGATATTGGCAGCCGTTCTCGTCGGTATCACAGCCGGACCGGCGCTCGCCGGGCAATGTCCCAGCGACATGCGAAAGATCGACGAGGCGCTAGCCAAGAACCCGCAACTCGTCGCCGATCAGCTCGCCAAGGTGAAACAGCTCCGCGCCGAGGGCGAGGCGCTGCACAAATCGGCGACGCACAGTCAGTCGATCGCCAAACTCGGCGAAGCCAAGAAGATTCTGGGCATTCAGTAGCGCGCGAGGCAGGATGGGCCTCGGGCGGCCGCGCCAGGGGCGCGCTGCTTCCCCCGGTTCATCATCGCCCCGCCCGTTCGTGCCCAGATGGCCCGTCGCTCGGACGTCCACCCGATCATCGCACAAATCCCGCATCTCCGCCGGTACGCGCGGGCGCTGCTCGGCGATGCGAATTTGGCCGAAGATCTGGTCCAAGACTGCCTCGAGCGCGCGTGGAGTCGCCTTCATCTGTGGCGCGAGGGCAGCAACCTGCGTACCTGGCTATTCGCGATCATGCATAACCTTCACGCCAACTCCGTCCGCAGCGCCGTGCGCCGGCCGCCGCCGGCGCCTTACGACGACATCGCTTTCGCCGTGCCGTCGCGCGCCACGCAGGAAGACGCGCTCGAAGTGGCGTCGCTTGCCGATGCGCTTGCCCACCTGCCGGAAGAGCAACGCGCCGTCATCCTTCTCGTCGGACTCGAGGAGATGAGCTACCAGGAGGCCGCCTCGGTTCTCGGCGTGCCGATCGGCACCGTCATGAGCCGCTTGCATCGCGGCCGCGAACGCCTGCGCACGCTGCTCACCGGCGGCGGAGCGGCGTTGCGCAGGGTCAAGTGAGCCGTCTGGCGGCGCCACCGCAATGACGAACAATCCGCCGATCGGCGATGACGATCTTCATGCCTATGTCGACGGGCGTCTGCTTCCTGCTCGCCGCGCCGAGCTGGAGGCGTGGCTCGCCGATCATCCTGAGGACGCCATGCGGGCGCAGTTCTATGCGCGCGTCAACGCCGAGCTTCACCGCCACTTCGATCCGGTGCTGGCCGAGCCGGTGTCCGATGCGTTGGCGCATCCGCCCAAGGCGCGTCGGACGCCGGCGTGGCAGCGCGCCGCGATCGCGGCAACGTGGATCGCTGTCGGCGCGACCGGCGGCTGGTTTGCGCATGGCTGGTACGACGAGGGGACGATCGCGCGCGTCGCCGCCGCGCCGCCGCTGCCGGTTCAAGCGGCGATCGCGCACGCGGTCTACTCGGTCGAGAAGCGCCACCCGGTGGAGGTCGGCATCGACGAGGAAGCGCACTTG
>DATFES010000180.1:0-5456 GCA_035250945.1 Alphaproteobacteria bacterium
CCGACTGAGCGCGACCGCTATCTCTTAGGAAACGATTGGCGCATCGTCGATCGGTTGCGGGGCGAGAATGGTAGGCAAGTCGAAGCTCCCCACCTCTTCGGGCGGCAAGGCGGTGGCGGATTTCATCGCCAAGGTGAAATCGATGCCTGCCGTGCGGCCGGCGGGGCAGGCGGGCCGCCTGATCTTTGCCCTGGACGCGACGGCCAGCCGCGAACCGACCTGGGATCGCGCGTGTCGTATTCAGGGCGAGATGTTCCTGGCGACGCGTGGCCTGGGCGGGCTCGAGGTGCAGCTCGTCTGGTATCGCGGCCTCGGCGAGTTCGACGCCAGCCCGTGGTTCGTCGATTCCAAGGCTTTGGTCGCCCGCATGACCGCGGTTCATTGCCGGGGCGGCGAAACGCAAATCGCCCGTGTGCTGCGCCATGCCATCGCCGAGACCAAGCGGCGCAAGGTGAACGCCCTCGTCTTCGTCGGCGATTGCGTCGAGGAATCGGTCGATACGCTGTGCCAGCTCGCCGGCGAGCTGGGCCTGCTCGGCGTGCCGGCGTTCATCTTCCACGAGGGCGGCGAGACGCTTGCCCGGCGCTGTCTCGAGGAGGTCGCCCGCCTGACCGGCGGAGCTTACTGCCCATTCGATTCGGCCAGCCCGGATGCGCTTCGCGATCTCCTCGCCGCGGTCGCCACCTTCGCCGCCGGCGGCCGGCCAGCGCTCGAAGATTTCGCCAAGCGGCGTGGCGGCGCGGCGCTGCTCCTTACCCATCGGATGCGTTGATGGGCGTGTTCCTGTTCTACCTCGTCATCGGCGCGCTGATCGCGCTGGCGATCTGGTTCACCATGCGTGCGTACGCTCAAGCCGACAGCAAGACGATCGTCGGCGCCCTGAAAGTGGCCGGGTTGGCGGTTGGCGGCGCGTTCGTCGTATGGCTCGTGATCAGCGGCAGGCTTGGCCAGGCGTTGATACTGGCGGCCGCTTTGACCCCGCTCTTCCTGCGCTGGAAGTCGATCGCCACGCAATTCGGCAATTTGCGCGGGCCGCGGCCTGGGCAGGTCTCGGACGTCGAGACGAAGTACCTGCGCATGACGCTGGCGCACGACACCGGCGACCTCGACGGCGTCGTGCGGGAAGGTCGATTCCGTGGCCGGCGCGTCGGCGAGCTTTCGGATGCCGAACTCGGCGAACTTCTCGCCGAATGCCGCCTCGGCGACGATGAAAGCGCGCAATTGCTCGAGGCGTATCTCGATCGCGCCCGCCCCGATTGGCGGGCGTGGGGCGGCGCGACGGCCGGTGCTGGTGTCGGTTCGGAGGCGCCTTCCGCCGCCATGACCCGCGAGGAGGCGTATCGCATTCTGGGGCTTGCTCCCGGCGCCGACGCGAAAACGATTCGCGATGCCCACCGGCGGCTCATGGTTAAGCTCCATCCCGACCAGGGCGGCAGCGACTATCTGGCGGCAAAAATTAACCAAGCCAAGGACTTACTGCTGTCTTCGTGATGTTCCCGGGGGTTGCTTCGCCGCGGTCGCTGTGGCACAAAGCCGCCGCCCCATGAACGAAGGGCGGCCAGATTCATCGGCCCCTTCGCCAATCTTGGACAGCGCGGGAGTCATTCATGAGCCAGCGCGTGCGCAAGGCGATCTTTCCGGTCGGCGGACTGGGCACGCGATTCCTGCCGGCGACGAAGGCGATGCCCAAGGAAATGCTGCCGGTGGTGGACAAGCCGTTGATCCAATACGCGGTCGAAGAGGCGCAAGCGGCGGGCATCGAGGAGTTCATTTTCGTCACCGGCCGCGGCAAGACGGCGATCGAGGACCATTTCGACGTCTCGTTCGAACTCGAGCAGACGCTCGAGGGACGCGGCAAGCAGAGCGACCTTGCGGCGCTGCGCGTTTGGGTCCCCAAGCCGGGTCGCGTCGCCTATACCCGCCAGCAGGAGCCGCTCGGCTTGGGGCACGCGGTATGGTGCGCGCGCGGCCTGGTCGGCGACGAACCGTTCGCCGTCTTGCTCGCCGACGACCTGATCCTCGCCGATACCCCTTGCCTGCGGCAGATGGTGGACGCGCACGCGGCGGTGCAAGGCAATATGGTCGCGGTGATGGACGTACCGAAGGAGCAGACCAGCCGGTACGGAATCTTGAAGGCCGGCGAGGAAAACGGCCGCCTGGTGCGCGTCGAGGGACTGGTCGAGAAGCCGAAGGCGGACCAAGCGCCGTCGACGCTGGCCGTCATCGGCCGCTACATTCTCGAGCCTGACGTCTTCGCCTATCTCGATCGACAGACGCGCGGCGCCGGGGGCGAGATCCAGCTTACCGACGCCATGGCGCCGCTGATCGGCAAACGCCCGTTCCACGGGTTTCGTTTCGCCGGCCGTCGTTTCGACTGCGGCGATAAGCTCGGATTCTTCGAGGCCAATTTGGCCTATGCCTTGGCCCGCCCCGATCTTGGACCCGATGCGAAGCTCATTTTGCAGAGATACGTCTGACGTTTCCTCGCTGCCGCGGATTTCTCACGCATGGCCAGGGGCCGCTCCCGCCGCCCAGGGCGAACGATTGACCAGAGAGGCCTGAAGCAATGCGAATCGCGATGATCGGCACAGGTTATGTCGGGCTCGTGTCGGGCGCCTGTTTCTCGGAATTCGGCGTCGAGGTGACATGCGTCGACAAGGACGCGGCGAAGATCGACGCGCTCAAGCGCGGACGCATTCCGATCTTCGAGCCGGGCCTGGAGCAACTCGTATCGACCAATGTCAAGGCAGGGCGCCTGTCGTTCACCACCGATCTGGCGGGCGCCGTGCCTGGCGCCGACGCGGTTTTCATCGCCGTCGGCACGCCGTCGCGCCGCGGCGACGGCCACGCCGATCTCACGTATGTTTACGCCGCGGCGGAGGAGATCGCCGCCTGTCTCGACGGGTATGCGGTGATCGTCACCAAGTCGACAGTTCCGGTCGGCACAGGTCACGAGGTGGCGCGCCGCATCCGCGCCAAGCGGCCGGACGCCGATTTCGACGTCGTCTCCAATCCCGAGTTTTTGCGCGAGGGCGCTGCGATCAACGATTTCATGCGACCCGACCGGGTCGTAATCGGCGCCGACAGCGAGCGGGCGCGCGAGGTGATGCGCACGCTTTATCGCCCGCTCTACCTGATCGAGACGCCGATCGTCTTCACGTCGGTCGAGACCTCCGAATTGATCAAGTACGCGGCCAACGCCTTCCTGGCGATGAAAATAACCTTCATCAACGAGATCGCCGATTTGTGCGAGAAGGTCGGCGCCGACGTCCACGACGTGGCCCGCGGCATCGGTCTCGACGGGCGCATCGGCCGCAAGTTTCTGCATCCGGGACCCGGCTACGGCGGGTCGTGCTTTCCCAAGGACGCGCTGGCCCTCGTCAGCACGGCGCGGCAATACGGCGCGCCGGTCCGGTTGATCGAGACCACGATCGACATCAACGCCCAGCGCAAGAAGCGCATGGCAGACAAGATCATCCAGGCGTGCGGCGGGGAGCTCGGCGGCAAGTCGGTCGCCGTCCTCGGCCTGACCTTCAAACCGAACACCGACGACATGCGCGACGCGGCGAGTCTCGACATATTGCCGGCGCTACAGCGCGCCGGGGCCAAGGTTCGCGCCTACGACCCCGAGGGCATGGAGGAAGCGCGCCAGCTCCTGCCGGGCGTCACCATGTGCGACAGCGCCTACGCGGCGATGGAGGGCGCCGACGCGCTGGCCATACTCACGGAGTGGAACGAATTTCGCGCCGTCGACTTCGAGCGGGTCAAATCGCTGCTCAAGACGCCGATCATCGTCGATTTGCGCAATGTCTACGAACCGGCGGCGTTGGCGGCGGCCGGAATTCGTTACACCAGCATCGGACGTCCGCATTCGAGCGAAGGTTCGAGCGCATGAACGAAGGCGCGCATCGCTTGGATCCGACGGTCCTGCGCGAGTACGACATCCGCGGAATCGTCGGCAAGACGCTGTCCGTCGATGACGCCCGCGCCGTCGGTCGCGGCTTCGGCAGTGCCATCGTCGGTTCGGGCGGCCGGCGCGTCGCGGTGGGGTACGACGGACGTCTGTCGAGCCCGGCGATGGAAGCCGCCGTCGTCGAGGGACTTGTCGCATCCGGGCTCGAAGCCGTTCGGATCGGGCGCGGACCGACGCCGATGCTGTATTTTGCGGTTTTTCATCTCGAGCTCGACGGCGGCGTGATGGTGACGGGATCGCACAATCCGCCGGATTACAACGGCTTCAAGATGATGCAGGGTAAGAGGAGCTTCTGGGGCGCCGACATCCAGGAGCTTGGACGCCGCGTGGCGCAAGGCGACCTTTCCCGGGGCGCCGGGCAGGCACGGTCGCACGATATTTTCGATGCCTACGTCGCCCGATTGGCGGGGGATTTTCGCGGCTCGCGCGACCTCACCGTCGCATGGGATCCTGGAAACGGCGCCGCCGGCGACGCCGTCATGGCGCTGACCCGCCGCTTGCCTGGCCGTCACGTGGTGATAAACGGCGCGATCGACGGCACGTTTCCCGCCCACCACCCCGACCCGACCGAGGTCAAGAATCTGCTCCAGCTCCAGGATTCGGTGCGTCGCGAGAAGGCCGACCTCGGCATCGCTCTCGACGGCGACGGAGACCGTATCGGCGTCGTCGACGGCGAGGCGCGAATCCTGTGGGGCGATCAGATATTGGCTTTATTGGCGCGCGAAGTGCTCGACGAAGTTCCGGGGGCGACGATCATCGCCGACGTCAAGGCGAGCGCCGCCGTCGCCGATGACGTGCGCGCCCACGGCGGCACGGCGCTTTATTGGAAAACCGGCCATTCGATCATCAAGTCGAAGATGTCGGCGATCAAAGCGCCGCTGGCGGGCGAAATGAGCGGCCATATCTTCTTCGCCCATCGCTGGTACGGTTTCGACGATGCGTTGTATGCGGCGGTGCGGTTGCTGTCGATCGCCGCATCCGGCAAAAAGAGCCTGGCCGCGCTGCGCGACGAGTTGCCGCGCTATGTCAACACGCCCGAACTGCGTTTTCCGTGCGCCGAAGACCGTAAGTTTCAGGTCGTCGCGGAAGTCCAGGCGCGCCTCAAGCAGGCCGGCGCCGACGTCAACGATGTCGATGGCGCCCGCGTTAGCACGGCCGATGGGTGGTGGCTGCTGCGCGCCTCGAACACGCAGGATGTCCTCGTCGCGCGCTGCGAAGCCCGGGACGAGGGCGGCCTCGCCCGGCTCAAGGAAGCACTGGCGCGCGAGCTACGGGCCAGCGGGATCGAGCCTCCCACACCGTAAAGCGCCTCCCGATGCGCTACTTCTTCTATGGCACACTGATGGACGATGACGTGCGCCGCGCCGTCCTCGGGCGCCGCGCGCCACGTGCCGTCATGCCCGCCGTTCTCGAGGGCTGGGCGCGCGTGCCGGTGGCCGGCGCGTCATACCCGGCGGTCGTCCGGCGCGCCGGCGCGCGCGTC
>DATFES010000205.1:0-3086 GCA_035250945.1 Alphaproteobacteria bacterium
GTCGAGCCTGATGTCGCGGATTTCGCTACGAAGCGCCCGCGCAAGGTCGCCTCCCGTCGCATCGTCTAGGTCCCGTGCGAATACCGATGTCGGCGTACCTCCGCCGAGGAACGGCCGCCAAAAATCGTCGAACGAGGTAAATTCCATCGAAATCTCAAGACCCGATGCCCTCACCTCGTCGAGGCCGGCGGCCATCCACAGCGCGGTCAACTCATCGCGACCCGGATGATATGGCGGCCTCGCGGCCCGTCGCTCGGCGACCAACCGCGGCGCCACGGCTTCCGCGGCGCGCCAGAACAGCGACAGCATCGGCATGCGGTGCTGAAAGTCCCAGAGGCACGTCGACACCGAACCGCCACGCCGCACTACTCGCGCCATTTCGTCGACAGCCCGACGTGGATCGGCGACATCCTGAAGGATGAGTAGCCCCAGAGCCGCGTCGAACGTTTCTTCCGCAAAGGGAAGCGCTTCCGCGGCGCCGACCTCGAAGCGGGCGCGGGGATCGCGCGTCCCACGCTGCGCGAACGATACGTATTGCGCGACGGGATCGACTCCGACGACGCTGTGCGCCGCGTCCGACGCCAGCAGGGCGCGCGTCAAACTTCCCGTTCCGCAGCCTACGTCGACGGCATCCAGCCAGTTGCCGGCGCACGCAAAGCGCACGAATGGCGACGCCAAGCGGGCGCTCCAGCGACCCATGAACCGCTCATAGGCTTCAGGATTGGAATACATCGCCGTCGAACCGCATCCTATCGCCGATCGCGGCGGCCGGCGCGGCGCGGCCGCTTCCTGGGGTCCAGCCGACCGGCATCGCATGGTGTGCGTCCGCCGCGGCGCCGGTCGACCGGGACGTCGGACGTTTAACCGGCGTGTGCCGTGGGTTGCGGAACGATTCGAAGATAAGGCTTGGGCGCCTTCCAACCCGATGGATACGTCTTTCGCGCCTCGTCGTCGGAGACCGACCCGGCGATGATCACGTCCTCGCCCTGCTTCCAGTTGACCGGCGTGGCGACCTTATGCTTGGCGGTGAGCTGGAGCGAGTCGACGACGCGCAGCACTTCGTCGAAATTGCGGCCGGTCGTCATCGGATAGACCAGGATCAGCTTCACCTTCTTGTCCGGCCCGATGACGAACACGTTGCGCACCGTCTGATTGTCCGCCGCCGTGCGCTTGGTCGGATCGCCGGAGGTCGCGGCGGGGAGCATTCCGTAGAGCATCGCGACTTTGAAGTCGGTATCGGCGATGATCGGGTAATTCGGCGCCACGCCCTGGGTCTCCTCGATGTCGTCGGCCCATTTCTGGTGACGGTCGAGCGGATCGACCGACAATCCGATAATCTTGACCTGGCGCTTGTCGAATTGCGATTTCATGCGCGCCATATAGCCCAACTCGGTCGTGCAAACCGGCGTGAAGTCTTTCGGGTGCGAGAACAGAATGGCCCACTTGTCGCCGATCCAGGCGTGGAAATCGATCGGACCTTCCGTCGTGTAGGCGGTGAAATTCGGCGCGGTGTCGCCTAGTGCAAGAGACATTTTTTTCCCTCTCCTTCTCGATGGCGCGCGCGATCCGATCGCTCGAACGATCTGGCGCCGCCGGGGGCGCACGTTTGCGCGAGAATGCGTGCCTCGGTCAATTGCATAATTGTTTGCCGATTTCATGCATTATTGGCATAAATACTCATGGACCTCCGACGACTCAGGACGTTCGTCGCCATCTCCGAACACGGCACCGTCTCGCGAGCGGCGCAGGTGTTGCACATAACCCAGCCGGCGCTTTCGCGGCAGATCGACGGCCTCGAGGCGGAATTTGGTTTCGAGCTGTTCGAGCGCGTCGGACGCCGGCTGCGCCTCACCGCCCGGGGCGAGCAACTGCTCGGCGAGTGCCGCAGCCTGCTCGCGCACGCCGCTACGCTGCGCGAGCGGGCGCAGGCGCTTCGGCGCGGCGACATCAAGGTGCTGAGGGTCGTCGCCTCGGCGTTGACGATCGAAGGCGCCTTTCCGACATTCCTCGAGCGCTACGCCGAGAGCGTAGCGGGCGTCGAGCTTACGCTGATCGAGCGGGATGATCCGGCCGAGCATCTGAGGATGCTCGAACACGGCGAGGTTCATCTGTCGGTCAACGTCACCAATTCCTTGAAGATCGACGACGAGCGCTTCGCCAGCTATCTGCTGCCGCGCTTCCATGTGGCGGCGGTCTGCTCCCGCTCGTGGAGAATCGAACGGACCGGCGCCATCGATATCCGCCAACTGGCGAGGCATCCGTTGCTCCTGCTGAATCCGAGTTTCGCCACCCGGAGCATCTTCGATGCGGCCTGCCGGCTCGCCGCCGTCGCGCCGACTGCGCTGGTCGAGAGCCGGTCGGCGCATGCGCTGCTGGCCCTGGCCGAAGCGCGACGCGGCGTCGCCATCGTGCCGTCCATCTTGCGGCCGAGCCGCAGGCTGTTCCACGTCATGCGCGTCATGCACAAACGCGAGCCGCTGTTCATCTCCCTCGCTGTCCTTTGGGACAAGCGGCGCACCCTTCCGCGCTACGCCGAGCGCTTTTCCGAGCTGCTCACCACGCACATGCGGCAGACCTTTCCGGATTCGCAACCGGCCAAGAATCACATGAGTCGTGCAAGCCGCGGTGCTGGAAAATCGGCCGCGCCGGCCGAGACGCCGAAATGACAACCTGCGCTGATCTCGATGCAGCGTACGCTCGTCGCCGAGGGCGCTTATATCGACGATCACGTATCACCGAGTTGCCGACGAATTTCGCTTTATCGCAAGCAAAGCAGGATATCGCGACCTGCCGGTGTCGTGCCCCGATCGGCCGCGTCATCGAGCCGACGAGCGACACCTGACAAAGAATCGATGCGAGGCCGCCCGTCGTTGGCAAACTTGCCGCCGACAGTTGCAGCCTCGTCGGTAATGACGGCGATCGAGCCCAGATGGCCCTTGTGGAAGTAGCGGACGAGCGTCGGGCCGGCGCTCTGCTCGTGGACCGCGCCGGCGCCCGCGCCCGGGCGAGGGAGGGGATCGCCGCGCTACTTCCCCACGCGCGCGAGGCCGGCAAGCCGCTCGCCATCGAGCCCGTGCATCCAATAT
>DATFES010000223.1:0-6556 GCA_035250945.1 Alphaproteobacteria bacterium
CGATCAGGTCCGGCTCTTGCGGCGTGACAACGTGGTCACGCCGGGCGCCAAGGGGCTTGCCGATCTTGGCATCGTGCCGACGGCGGTCGAGACGGTCATCCCGAGCTACCTCGAAATTTACCGCCGCGGCGGGCGATTCCGACGCGCCGCGTAGGGTTCTGAAGTTCTGCCGCATCGAGGCGCCCACGTCAGCCTCACCGCTGCCCCCTGTCGCTGTTTTATTAAATTAGTACCAATTTGGAACTATATTCGTTACAACTACGAATCTCCATGGTTTGCAAACGCGGCATTCGTGCCGTCTTTTGCTATTTAATTACCCTATATTGACCTAAAGATCGATTTTCAGCTTGGGGACGTCCGGAATTTAGCGTATAGCACTCATAAGCAACTAAATTTGGCCGCCCGAACCGGGGGCGTCCGGAGCCGCTCGGGGCGAGGAACCAGGATGGCGACCACGAGGAAAATGCTCCGCTTCGTCGATCTCGGGCAAAACATGCCCGACAAGCGGAAGCCCGAGGAGCGTCGCCGCGATTTCAACGAGATTTACGCCGAATTCGATCGCGGACGCGCCGCCGAACAGGCGAGCCGGTGCTCGCAGTGCGGCGTGCCGTTCTGCCAGGTGCATTGTCCTCTGCACAACAACATCCCCGACTGGCTGAAGCTTACGGCCGAGGATCGGCTCGAGGAAGCCTACGAGGTCGCGCAATCGACCAACAATTTCCCGGAGATCTGCGGCCGCATCTGCCCGCAAGACCGGCTGTGCGAGGGAAACTGCGTCATCGAGAAGGGCTACGAGGCGGTCACCATCGGCTCGGTCGAGAAATACATAACCGATGCGGCGTGGACCAACGGCTGGGTGCGGCCGCCCAAGCCAGCGCGCGAACTCGGTGCGTCGGTCGGCGTCATCGGCGCCGGCCCCGCCGGGCTAGCCGCCGCCGAGCAACTGCGCCGCAAAGGTTACGAAGTGCAAGTCTACGACCGCTACGACCGCGTCGGCGGCCTGATGGTCTATGGCATACCGAATTTCAAGCTCGAGAAGCAGGTGGTCGAGCGGCGCGCCAAACTGCTCGCCGAGGGCGGCGTGATCTACCATCTCAATTTCGAGGTCGGCCGCGACGCCAAGCTGGACGATCTGCGACGCCGTCACGACGCCTTGCTGATCGCCAGCGGCGTCTACAAGGCGCGCGACATGCAGGCGCCGGGCGTCGGCCTCGCCAACATGTTTCAGGCGATGGAGTTTCTCGTCGCCAGCAACCGCAAGGGCCTCGGCGACGACGTGCCGGCGTTCGACGACGGGACGCTCGACGCCGCGGGCAAGGACGTCGTCGTTATCGGCGGCGGCGACACGGCGATGGACTGCGTGCGCACGGCGGTGCGCCATGGCGCGCGATCGGTGTCGTGCCTCTATCGCCGCGATCGCGCCAACATGCCAGGCTCGCAACGCGAAGTTTACCATGCCGAAGAAGAAGGCGTGCGCTTCGTCTGGCTCGCAGCGCCGGAAGCGTTCATCGGACGCGGCGCGGCCGGGAAAGCCAAGGGCAAGAGGAGATCGGCCGAGCGCGAGACGGTCGCGGCGGTGCGAGCGGTTCGCATGCGGCTTGGCATCGCCGATTCGTCGGGCCGACAGACGCCGGAGGCGATGCCCGGGTCGTCGTTCCAGCTTCCGGCCGATATCGTGATCAAGGCGCTGGGCTTCGATCCCGAGGACGTTCCGACGATGTTCGGCGCGCCCGAGCTGGCCGTGACCCGCTGGGGCACGCTCAAGATCGACTGGCGAACGATGATGACCAATCTCGACGGCGTGTTCGCCGCCGGCGACATCGTCCGCGGCGCCTCGCTCGTCGTCTGGGCGGTGCGCGACGGGCGCGACGCCGCCGAGGCGATTCACCGCTATGTGCAGCGCAAGCGCGCGGCCGCCGCCGCCGACGGCCTCGCCGCAGCAGCCGATTAATCGACACGGCGCGAAGGAAAGATCGCAAGATGACCAATCGCACCGAACCCGCCGGCGAACGGTTCGTCCGCGACTATGTCGCAAACGCCGCGCGCCTCGAAGCGGCGGGCGTATGGAGCGCAGCCGAGGAGCGCGACGCATGCGGCGTCGGCTTCGTGGCGGCGATCGACGGCACGCCGTCGCGCGCCGTCGTCGAGGCGGGAATCGCCGCGCTGAAATCGGTGTGGCACCGCGGCGCGGTCGACGCCGACGGCAAGACCGGCGACGGCGCCGGCATTCACATCGAGATTCCGCAGGATTTCTTCAAGGCCCATATCGCCGCGACCGGACAGAAACCCGGTCCCGGCAAGATCGCGGTGGGCCAGGTGTTCTTGCCAAGGAACGATCTCGACGCGCAGGAGCGCTGCCGCTGCATCGTCGAGACCGAGATCCTTCGCATGGGCTACACCGTTTATGGCTGGCGCCAAGTGCCGATCAACAGCGCGGTGTGCGGCGAGAAGGCGAACGCCACCCGGCCGGAGATCGAGCAGATCATGATCGCCAACGCGCGCGGGGCGCGCGAGGCGCAGTTCGATCTCGACCTCTATGTCGTGCGGCGGCGGATCGAGAAGCAGGTGCTGGCCGAGAACATCGCCGATTTCTACATTTGCTCGCTATCCTGCCGTACGCTGATCTACAAGGGCATGTTTCTCGCCGAGCAGCTTTCGGCGTTCTACCCCGACCTGCTCGACGCGCGGTTCGTGTCGTCCTTCGCGATCTATCACCAGCGCTATTCGACCAACACGTTTCCGACCTGGCGGCTCGCCCAGCCGTTTCGCGTGCTGGCCCATAACGGCGAGATCAATACGCTGCGCGGCAACGTCAACTGGATGAAGAGCCACGAGACGCGCATGGCGCACGAGTTGTTCGCCGCCACCATCGAGGACATCAAGCCGGTGGTCCAGCCAGGCTCCGACTCGGCGCAGATGGACAACGTATTCGAGCTGCTGATCCGCGGCGGCCGCGCGCTGCCGATGGTCAAGATCATGATGATGCCGCCGGCCTGGCGTTTCGACGAGGACATGCCGCAGGTGCTGCGCGACATGTACTCGTATTGCAATTCGGTGATGGAGCCGTGGGACGGCCCGGCGGCGATCGCCGCCACCGACGGCCGTTGGGTCATCGCCGGCATGGACCGCAACGGCCTTCGGCCGTGCCGCTACGTCGTCACCGGCGACGGCCTCGTCATCGTCGGTTCAGAGACCGGGATGGTGAAGGTGGAGGAATCGCGGGTGATCGAGAAGGGCCGCGTCGGTCCCGGTCAGATGATCGGCGTCGACTTGGGCGAGGGCCGATTCTATCACGACCACGAACTCAAGGACCGCCTCGCCCAGTCGCGGCCCTTCAGCAAGTGGACCAAGCAGATCACCGTCATCGACAGCCTGGTGAAGGCCGACCAGGAGCCGAGGGCCGAGTACGAGCGCGAGGCGATGCGCCGGCGAATGATCGCCATCGGCTGGACGATGGAAGACCTCGAACTGCTGCTCCATCCGATGGTCGAGGAGGGCAAGGAGGCGGTCGGTTCGATGGGCGACGACACGCCGCTCGCCGTGCTGACCGACAGGTATCGCGGCCTGCATCACTTCTTCCGCCAGAATTTCAGCCAGGTCACCAATCCGCCGATCGACTCGCTGCGCGAACGACGCGTCATGACGCTGCGCACGCGGCTCGGCAATCTCGGCAACATCCTCGACGAGGATGAAAGCCAGTGCCGCATGCTGCAGCTCGAATCGCCGGTGCTGCTCAACGAGGAATTCGAGGCGATGCGCGCCTATATGGGCGCGACCGCCGTCGAGATCGACTGCACCTTCGATCCGGGCGCCGGCGAAAACGCGCTGAAGGACGCTCTCCGGCGCATCCAGCGCGAAGCCGAGGACGGGGTGCGCGGCGGTTGCGTGCACGTCATCTTGAGCGACAAGGGCTTCGGCCCGGGCCGGGCGCCGATTCCGATGATTCTTGCCGCCGGCGGGGTGCACACGCATTTGGTCCGCCAGCAGCTCCGCACCTTCACCTCTCTCAACGTACGTTCGGCCGAGTGCCTCGACGTCCATTATTTCGCCGTGCTCATCGGCGTCGGCGCGACGACCGTCAACGCCTACCTGGCGCAAGAGGCGATCGCCGACCGCGCGCGCCGCGGGCTGTTCGGCGCGATGTCGCTCAAGGATGCGCTCAAGCGCTATCAGATGGCGATCGACGACGGGCTGCTCAAGATCATGTCGAAGATGGGCATCTCGATCATCAGCTCGTATCGCGGCGGGTACAATTTCGAGGCCATCGGGCTGTCGCGGACGCTCATTTCCGAGTTCTTCCCCGGGATGACCAGCCGCATCTCGGGCATCGGGCTCGCCGGCATCCAACGCAAGGTGGGCGAGCTGCATGAGCGCGCCTGGCGCGAGGACGTGATCGCGCTGCCGGTCGGCGGATTCTATAAGTATCGCCGCAACGGCGACCTGCATGCCTGGGAGGGGGATTTAATCCACACGCTGCAGTCGGCGGTCGCCACCGACTCCTACGCCACCTTCAAGAAGTATAGCGAGGCGACGCGGCGCCTGCCGCCGGTAGCGCTGCGCGACCTGCTCGATTTCCGTCCCGGCCGCGCTCCGGTCTCGCTCGACGAGGTCGAATCGATCACCGAGATCAGGAAGCGATTGGTCGCACCGGGAATCTCGCTGGGCGCGCTCAGCCCCGAAGCGCACGAAACGCTGACGATCGCCATGAACCGCATCGGCGCCAAGTCAGATTCGGGCGAAGGCGGCGAGGACCCGGCGCGCTACAAGCCGCGACCCAACGGCGACAACGCGTCTTCGGCGATCAAGCAGATCGCCTCGGGCCGCTTCGGCGTCACCGCCGAGTATCTCAATAATTGTCGCGAAATCGAGATCAAGATCGCCCAGGGCGCGAAACCCGGCGAAGGCGGCCAGCTCCCCGGCGCCAAGGTCAGCGAGCTGATCGCGCGCCTGCGGCACTCGCAACCCGGCGTCTCGCTGATCTCGCCGCCGCCGCACCACGACATTTATTCGATCGAGGACCTGGCGCAGCTCATTTACGACTTGAAGCAGATCAATCCGCAAGCGCAGGTCTGCGTCAAGCTGGTTGCGCGTTCGGGCATCGGCACCATCGCGTCCGGCGTCGCCAAGGCCAAGGCCGACGTCATCTTGATTTCGGGCCACGTCGGCGGCACTGGCGCCTCGCCGCAATCATCGATCAAGTACGCCGGCGTGCCATGGGAGATGGGCCTCGCCGAAACCAACCAGGTGCTGACGCTCAACCGGCTGCGCCATCGCGTCAAGCTGCGCGTCGACGGCGGCGTCCGCACCGGCCGCGACGTTGTCATCGCGGCGATGCTCGGCGCCGACGAGTTCGGCATCGGGACCGCCTCGTTGGTCGCCATGGGCTGCATCATGGTCCGGCAGTGCCATTCGAACACCTGCCCGGTCGGCGTCTGCACGCAAGATCCCAAGCTCCGGGCCAAGTTCGAGGGCAGCCCCGAGAAGGTGATGAACCTGTTCAGCTTCATCGCCGAGGAGGCGCGCGACATTCTGTCCCAGCTCGGGTTCCGCACGCTCAAGGACGTGATCGGCCGCTCCGACCTGTTGACCCAGGTGCTGCGCGGCGACGAGCACCTCGACGATCTCGACCTCAATCCGATCCTCGTTCAGGCCGATCCGGGCGAGTTTCCGCGCCACTGCGCGCTCGAGGGCCGCAATGAGGTGCCCGAAACGCTCGACGAGCAGATGATCCGCGACGCACGGCGTGCGCTCGAGGAGGGCGAGAAGATGCAGCTCGCCTATAACATCCGCAATACGCAGCGCGCCATCGGCACCAAACTTTCGTCGATGATCACCCGGCGCTACGGAATGAACGGCTTGAAGCATGGCCACATCACCGTGCGGCTGCGCGGCTCGGCCGGCCAGTCGCTCGGTGCCTTCGCGGTTCAGGGCGTCAGGCTGGAGGTGTTCGGTGACGCCAACGACTATGTCGGCAAGGGATTGTCGGGCGGAACGATCATGGTGCGGCCGCTGACCTCCTCGCCGCTGGTCTCGAATAAGAACACGATCATCGGCAACACCGTCCTCTATGGCGCCACCGCCGGCCGGCTGTTCGCCGCGGGCCAAGCGGCCGAGCGCTTCGCGGTGCGTAATTCCGGGGCCGAGACGGTGGTCGAGGGCTGCGGCGCCAATGGTTGCGAGTACATGACCGGCGGCGTCGCCGTGATCCTTGGCCCGGTCGGCGACAACTTCGCCGCCGGCATGACCGGCGGCATGGCGTTCGTATTCGACGCCGACGGCAATTTCGCCAAGAAGGTCAATCCGGACTCGGTGATCTGGCGGCGGATCGACACCAGCTACTGGGAAGGCGTGCTCAAGGAGCTGGTGCTGGCGCATTTTCGCGAGACGCAGTCGAAGTTCTGCGAGCGCCTGCTGGCCGACTGGGAGCTCGAGCTGCCGAAGTTCTGGCAGATCGTCCCGAAGGAGATGCTGAATCGCCTGCCGCGGCCGCTGACGCGCGAGGACGAACAAAAACTCGCCGCTACCGGGGACGAATAGTCGACAAAGGCTCCGGTTG
>DATFES010000226.1:0-2822 GCA_035250945.1 Alphaproteobacteria bacterium
AACGCGCGCGTTCAGGGTGCGCGCGCGCTGACCCGCCTCGAGGAGATGAAGCGGCGGCATCGACTGATCGGCGACGTGCGCGGCCGCGGTCTCCTGCTGGGGCTGGAGCTGGTGCGCGATCGCGCGACAAAGGCCGCAGCCGCCGACGAAGCCGATGCGGTGCTTTATCGCGCCCTTGATCGCGGTCTCAGCTTCAAGACGACGATGGGCAATGTGCTGACCCTGACTCCGCCATTGACGGTGACGGCGGCGGAAATGGATCGCGCGCTCGACATACTCGACGAATGCATCGCCGCGATCGAAGCATCGGGCCCGTGAGGCGCACGCGCCTACTTCGAGAGGACGATTACGACGACGCCGATCGCCAGAACCGCCGCAGCGACCAGCCGCCGCCACATCGCCGCTTCGGCCAGCCAGAGTCCGCCGATAAAGACCGAAATCGGGATCGCGGTCTGACGAACGCTGTTGACCGCGGCGACGTTCGCGCCCAAGCGGTAGGCGACCAGGATCAACAGATACGAAAGGTACGCCATCGGACCTAGCATGGCGTAGCGCAGCGGCGCCCGGCGCCACGTTGCCAGCGGCAGCCCGAAACGCCACTCGGCATGGCTGCGCTTGAACAGGATGGCGAGCGGCGGCGTGACCAATGCCTGGCACCAGAACAGAATCGCGGACGGATCGATTTGCTGCACCAGCAGGCCGTCCGATACGGCGTATATCGCCGAGGCGACCATGGCTCCGGCGGCGAGCGCGAAGTTTATTGGCTCGCTCAGAAGCCGTGCGCCACGCCGGTACTGAAGCGCGAAGGCGCCGATGAGGACGAGCGCAATGCCAAAAAGAAGCGTGATCGAATAACGTTGGCCGAGGATCGCTACTCCGATGACGACGATCGCGAGCGGCGAGGAGCGAATGATCGGATAGTACGCCGACAGATCGCCGCGTTTGAGCACGCTGACTACCGCCAGTCCGTAGGCGAACTGGGCGGCGGTCGAAAGCAGAAGGAGCGGCCACGCGGCGAGCGCCGCGATCAGATCGACGCCCTCGACCAGCGCATGAACGAGCGCGGTCAGCGCGATGCCCCCGGCGACGGCGATATATGCGCCATCGGGATCGACGTCGCGCTTGACGACCGCGTACCAGACTGGGTGGATGACGGCCGAAGCCAGCACCATCCCGGCGACCAATGGTTCCATCGCACGACAGCTTGCGAGCGCGCTCGCCGGCCCGCGCTCGAGAGAAAAGGCGATCAGCCGCGTCGGGCGAGTTCGTAAAGCGCGATCGCCGCGGCGTTGGAGACGTTGAGACTTTCCATCCCGCGGGAGATCGGGATGCGAACCATGAGATCGCAGCGCTCGCGGGTCAATCTCCGCAGGCCCTCGCCTTCGGCGCCGACAATCAGCGCGATCTTGCCCGACAGGTCGGCTTCATTCAGCGGAACGCTCGCCGCGGCGTCGAAACCGACGCACCAATAGCCGGCCTTTTTGAGTTGATCCAATGCCCGGGCGAGATTGACGACACGCACCAGCGGCACCCTTTCCAGCGCGCCCGACGCGGCCTTGGCCATCGCCGCCGTGGCGCCGGGCGAATGGCGTTCGGGCAGGACCACTGCGGCGGCGTTGAAGGCGGCGGCGGAGCGCAAGACCGCGCCGACGTTGTGCGGATCGCTGACCTGATCCAGGACGATGACGTATGCGCGGTTCTGCACCTCGGTCGCGCGGCAAACGTCCTCGATGCTCGGCTCATCGAGGCCGTCGACTTGGATGGCGATGCCTTGATGAACCGCACCCTTCGGCAGGAGGCGGTCGAGCACATCGCGCGAGGCGATCTCGGCATCCGGCAGGCCGATCGGGTGTCCTTGCGCAAGGGCGTCGATCCTGGGACCGAGCGCCATTTCGGTTTCGTTAGTCAGAACAACACGAAAGCACCGCCGCCGCGGGTTGGCGAGGGCGGCCAGAACAGGGTGGATACCGTAGAGCCAGACCCCTCGACCGTGACCGCCCGGCGAGCCGTTATGGCCTTGCCGACGGGGGCGAGCCCGCTCCGCGCCCCCGCCGTTGCGCGGGTGTCCGTTGGGGGCGTCGCCGGGGCGACTATGGCGCGGCTTGCCTTTCATCGAGTCGAGCCTGTAATATTCCGGATTAGAGGCTTCTGCAAGTCACCCCACCGGCCCCCCGTTATCCACAGAGGCGGACGGCGGGGCGGCTGTGTTTTGCCTTTGGAATGTCATTGACTCCGGAGGACAAATCCTCATATTTCGCGGTTCCGTCGCGCGAGGTCAGTTCGCGAGCGCGGAGGGGTGGCCGAGTGGCTAAAGGCAGCAGACTGTAAATCTGCCCGCGTCAGCGTACGTAGGTTCGAATCCTACCCCCTCCACCAATCCAATGGGTTGGGTCGGGGGATCGAACCGGATCATATGGCGAAGGAGCTTCGATAGCGGCGATCGATAGCGCGCGGGGCGGACGGGTCGGACCGACCGGGCTCAGGCGGGTGTAGCTCAATGGTAGAGCTCCAGCCTTCCAAGCTGGCTACGTGGGTTCGATTCCCATCACCCGCTCCAACCGCCAAGCGGACGCGATCACAAGCCGGAAGACGGCGCGACATATCGAGGTGTGCGCCTGCGGGCGTTTTCACTTTTTCCCTCGAGGGAATCTACAGGCGAATAAAAACGGGACGCGATCAAGATGACCAAGGCGAGATTCGAGCGGACGAAGCCGCATTGCAACATTGGGACGATCGGGCACGTGGATCATGGCAAGACGTCGCTGACGGCGGCGATCACGAAGGTGTTGGCGGGGGAGGGGAAGACGCAGTTCGTGGCCTAC
>DATFES010000233.1:0-2383 GCA_035250945.1 Alphaproteobacteria bacterium
GCAGCGGCAGGGGTACCTGCTGCGCGACTGCCAGCGGCTGGTCAACCAGGATCGCAATGTCTTCGGCGCGCTGATGGTCGCCTGCGGCGACGCCGACGCCATGGTCACCGGCGTCACGCGCAGCTATTACGTGGCGCTCGAGGATATTTGCCGCGTGATCGATCCGCAACCGGGCCGGCGACTCATCGGGTTGGCGATCATCGTCACCAAGGGCCGCACCGTTTTCCTCGCCGATACGACGTTTCACGAGTTGCCGACGCCCACCGAAACGGCGGATATCGCCATTCAGGCGGCTTCGCGCGCCCGCGAGATGGGTCACGAGCCGCGGGTGGCGCTGCTGTCGTTCTCGACCTTCGGCAACCCGCTCAAGGACAACATGCTGATGGTCCGCGAGGCGGTGGCCGAGCTCGACCGCCGCAAGGTCGATTTCGAGTACGAGGGCGACATCGCCGCCGACGTGGCGCTCGATTACGAGTTGATGAAATCGCTTTACCCGTTCTCGCGACTCTCCGGACCGGCCAATGTGATGGTGATGCCCGGGCTGCACTCGGCCAATATCTCGGCGCGGCTCCTGCAGAAGCTCGGCGGCGGCAACGTCATCGGTCCGCTCGTCGTCGGGCTGGCGAAGCCGGTGCAGATCGCCCAGATCGGCGGATCGGTCGCCGATGTGGTCAACATGGCCGCGCTCGCCGCCCACGAATCGATCGGCCCCAAGCGCTGATCGTTCGGCGTCGCATTGCATCGCTGGCCCGACGATCGCCGGGCCTTGCCGTTTTCGCTGCGGCGCCATCTCGTCCGCCAAATTGCATTGTATTGCGCTTACTGGTTCGCGTGGAAGGCCGCGCTTGCGCGGCGCATGAATCGGTCGACCGATTGCGCGTCAGATTGCTCGTTCATTCCTCCCAGCCGGGGACCGAGAAATCTTCGGAACGATCGTCGATCAATCTTGGATTTCGCGAAGTCGTGATTCGACAATCCTCGAGTGTACGGCCAGTTTCCACGGCCTTTTCTCGAGTAACGAAGCTGTTTTCAAGAAGCATGCCGTGCGACCGCAAGCCGACAGAAAATCCCGCCGCGGCTTGTTCCGCGGCGCACTGGAAGCGATGGCGTCGTCGCTCGTCGTGGCGACCGCGATGCGAGCGTCGCGCGTCGAATCGGCGACCCCGTCGGGCAAGGAGGTCGATCTAATCAACTTGCCGGTGGCCGGAACCGGGTACTATCAGGCGCGTCAGGCTGCGGCGCAGTTGCGGCTCGGACAACCGTTGACGCTACTGCGGGAGGCCAACAACCCGTACGACGCCAACGCAATCGAGGTGTACGCCGGTGGCGTCAAGCTGGGCTATGTGCCACGTGTGCAAAACACGATCATCGCACGGCTGATGGACGCTGGTCGGTCGGTCGAGGGACGATTGACCTTCATCCGAGTCGAAGAGGAGTCGCGCTGGGTCGAGATTGGCATGGCCATCGTCCGGCTTGGGTAGACACGCCGCAGTCGGCGGCTCGGCCCACCCTGACGAAGCCAGTCGCATCCGCCCTTGCTTCGCGGAGCGCTTGACGGCAAGGCCGGCGCGCCGTTCTTCTTTGCGTCATGGCCGTCGGACTCCAAACGAGCGGCGCGGTTGCGCCGAGGGCGCGCGCGCGGCGACGGGCCGCCACATTCGCCGTCCTGTTGACGCCTGTCACGGCTTTGCTTGCGCTCGCCGTCGGCTTCGGCGGGCTCGCTCTCGGCTGGGCGATCGGCGGATTTCTGGCGCTCGGCGCCATTTTCGCCGCGTTGGCGCACCGCTATGTCGCCGGCATCGAAGCGCTCGAGGCGGAAATCGACAGCCTGCCGGCGAACGACACCGGCGCACGCACGCATGCAAGCGGGCGCGTTGCTGGCGGCGACCTGTCGAACGCCCTTGCGGCGCTGCATCGCAAGTGGGCCGAGCGTGGCGAGGAGCTCCAGGCGCTGGTCGCCGCCAACGCGGCCCTGCTCGATGCGATTCCCGAGGCGTTGATCTTGACCGACGGGGAGCGGCGCATCACGCGGACCAACGCCGCTGCCCGTAGGCTCTTCGGCGATGACATCGATGGACGCGATCTTGAAGCCGTGCTCCGCGCGCCGATCGTGCTCGACGCGGTCGACGCCGCCTTCGACGGCTTCGATCCCGGCGCAGCGGAGGAGGTCGATTTTCTGCTGCCGGGGGCAGTCGACCGCTATTTCAGCGCCCGGGTGGTTCGCCTGCCGGCGCCGACCGCTTACGGCGATGCGCTGCTGATCGCGATCTTCGAAATGACGGCGATCCGGCGCGCCGAGCAAATGCGCGCCGATTTCGTCGCCAACGTCAGCCACGAGTTGCGCACGCCGCTGGCTACGCTGCTCGGCTTCATCGAGACCTTG
>DATFES010000245.1:0-2546 GCA_035250945.1 Alphaproteobacteria bacterium
GCCGCAACCGAATGCCGCGAAGCCACCGTACCGCCGATGGCGTGGATCTTGCCGTCATGAACAGCCACGGCGAGCGCGCCGCGTGCCGTCGGCAAGGATGCGGCCGGGCGCCAGCGCCCGGAGGCCAGATCGTGGGCATGAACCGCCGCGGTCGACTCGAACGTCGTTTCGCGAAAACCGCCGACGATGTAGAGATTTCCCGCGACAACCGCGAGCCCGGCATGGTTGACGCCTTGCGGAATATCGCCGAGCGGCCGCCAGCGGTCGTTCGCCGCGTCATAGGCGAACAGCCTACGCGGCGCCGCGCGGCCGCCGCCTACTGTCGAGCCGAAACCGCCCGCGACATAAATTGTTCGGCCGTCGGTGGCCGCGCTCAGCTCGGTACGCGCCTCGGGAAGCGGCGCCGCCTGCGTCCATGCGCCCCCGACCCGCGGCGCATCTTGCGCCAGCATTGGCTGGGGCGACAACCCAAGCGCCGTCATTGCAGCGAGCGCCGCGGCGTAAATCGGTTTCATTTCGGCCAGGTCGCTTCGGCGACGCGAAGGAAGTTCTCGCCGAGAACCCCGCGAATCGCCGACTCGGCGTACCCGAGCTGGACCAAGCCTTCGGCGATGGCCGTCATGCGCTCGGGCTCGACGAAATTGCTTCGCCCGACATAACTGTGCTGCGGCGGCCACCACAGCGAAGCCTCGAAGCCCGGCGGATATTCGTCGAGACCGCGGCGAAACACGAAATCGAGGCCAATGCCGACGTGCTCGGGGCCGACGCGCCCGGCGACATAGTCGATGTGGCGGAGCACCGTCTCGGTCCGGTTGTCGTCGTCGCCCAGGAAAATGCCGATGCCGTTGATGCCGACGACGCCGCCGCGCTTCGCGCAGGCATCGATCTGGTCGTCGCGGATGTTGCGCGGATGATCGCGCAGCGCCCGGGGATTGGCGTGCGAGAAGATCACCGGCTTGGCCGATATCTCCATGACTTCCATGCTCGTGCGATAGCCGGTATGCGAACAGTCCATCAGGATGCCCAGGCGGTTTATCTCGGCCACGACCTTCCTGCCGAACGGGGTCAATCCGATATCCGCGCCGTGGCAGCCGCCGCCGACCGCATTGTCGCGGTTGTAGGCGAGATGCATCTGGCGCACGCCGAAATCGCGATAAAAAAGCAGCATGTCGAGGTCGCCCTCGAGCATGTCGGAGCCCTCGAGATCGAAGCTCACTGCGAGCCGGCCGGTCGCCTTGGCGCGGTGGACGTCGGCAACCGTTCCGGCGAGAAGGTACTCGTCGGGACGCGCGGCGATATAGGCGCGGAAGGTCGCCACCACCCGGGCGATTTGGGCGACCGGATTGAAATCCATGCCGATATTGATCGACACATAATCGATGCCGGCGGCGCGGTGACGGGCGAGATCGCGGCAATCGACTCCCGCCCTAAGCGGCAGACAGCTATGCGCATCCCACACCAGCGCGTCGTCGTAGAGTCGGCGCGCCTTTTCCGCCGGCGATGACGACGATTCGGTCATGCCGGTGCTATCCCATTGGCGTTGGTCGGGATCGTCACGAGGGGCAGCCGCACGCGTCAAGATGGGCGACTCCGCCCAGCGGCTCGAGCAGGGCCGCCCATCGTGGCGTCCGGCGCTTGACCGCGGCGATCGCGGAAGCCTCGTCGAGCCCGACGACCCGGCCATCGCGCATGACGACATGACCGTCGATGACGCTGGTCGTCACGTCGGATGCCTTGGCATAGAAAGCGATCGACGCGTAGTCGCCATAGAACGGCTGCATGTGCGCTCGCTCGACGGCGACCTGGATCAGGTCGGCCTTTTTCCCCGGCTCAAGCGTGCCGACTTCGCCATCGAGGCCGAGGGCGCGGGCGGCGCCCGCGGTAGAGAACCACAGCGCATCGCGCGAGGTCAGCGCTTCGTGACTGTTGGCGCGCAGGCGCAGCGCCTGCATGGCGTTGCGCATGCCTTCGAACGGATCGTTCATCATCCAATCGGTCGCGAAGCCCATGACGATGCCGCGCGAGCGGATGCCGGCGACGTCGGGATAGACGCCGCGGCGCGGATAGATGATTGGGCAGTGCGCATATCGGGCTCCGGCGTCGCGCACTGCGTCGAGGTCGCCGGCGCCGGCGAACGTCAGGTGGGCCAGCACCGAGTGCGAGCCGAGCACGCCGAGGTCGCGCAAATATTCGGCCGGCCCGCGCCCATGCCGCTCCCGGATGTGCTCGACCTCCTGCGGCGATTGGGCGACATGCGTGTGCAGACCGACGCCGAGCCGCCGCGCTTCCGCGAACGCCTCGCGATGCAGCTCGGGGCCGCATGTATCGGCGGCGTGGGCGCCGATTCGGCCGGTGATCCGGCCGTCGTGTTTGCCGTGCCAACGCTCGACGAAGGCCACGCCGTCGCGCAGCCTTGCGGCGCCAACGTCGGGATGGCGCGTATAATCGCGCTGCCAGAGGTTCTCCATCCGGACATCGAAGATCTTGTTGGCGATCACAGCTCGCAGGCCGCACGCTCCCGCCGCCTCGGCCAACGCTTCGGGTTC
>DATFES010000267.1:0-3603 GCA_035250945.1 Alphaproteobacteria bacterium
TTAGGAATAAACCTGACGCTGCTGTCCGAGTCCGGCGATGCCGAGCGTCACGACGTCGCCCGCCTTCAAGTAGAGCGGCGGCTTGCGGCCAAGCCCGACGCCGGGCGGCGTACCGGTCGAAATCACGTCTCCGGGCTCGAGCGTCATGAAGCGGCTGATATAAGCGACGAGATAGGCGACGCTGAAGATCATCGTTCGCGTCGAACCGCTCTGCATCCGTTGGCCGTTGACATCGAGCCACATGTCGAGGGCCTGCGGATCCTTCACCTCGTTGGCGGTGACGATCCACGGCCCGATCGGCCCGAAGCCGTCATGGCTCTTGCCCTTGACCCACTGTCCCAGGCGTTCGATCTGGTCCTGCCGCTCGGACACGTCGTTGATGACGCAGTACCCGGCGACGTAGGACAGCGCTTTCGCTTCCTCGACGTAGCGCGCCTTGCGGCCGATGACGACGCCGAGCTCGACCTCCCAATCCGTCTTGACCGACCCGCGGGGGATCGCAATCCGATCGTTGGGACCGCCAATCGACGTATTGGCTTTCATGAACAAGATCGGTTCGGTGGGGATCGGCAGGCCCGATTCTCTGGCGTGATCGGAATAGTTGAGACCGACGCAGACCAGCTTGCCGATGCTGGCGAGCGGCACGCCGAGCCGCGGCTTGCCCGCCACCGGCGGCAATTTTCTGGGATCGAGCTTGCGCAGCTTGGCGAGTGCCGCCGGAGTCATGGTCTCCGGGCCGATATCGGCGATTTTGCGGCCCAGGCTTCGTAGGCGCCCGTCGGCATCGAGGATGCCCGGCTTTTCCTTTCCCTTCGGCCCATATCGCAGAAGTTTCATGATCGTCGTTCCCCCGGTTGTCGGATGGCGATGGCGGCGCGGAGAGTAGCAGACGGCATGGGCGGCGCCAGAGGCAGATTGACGCCGCAGCCGCCATGGAAAGCGTGCGGGTCGAGCAAGATGTTGTGGTAGAAGTCGATGGATTCGCGACGTTATCATGTCGATTCGAACCAACGAACTACGGATCTGAGGAGCACGTGGCCGGCAAATCGATGCTGGACGCGGTGAGCGAACAGAGCGTCCGAAGGCGCGTGACGCCCGGCTTCGTCGTGTCGGTGGCGATCGTGTTGCTCATCGCCGCGGTGGGGGCTTATTTCGCCGTTCGGTTCGTCAACACCGAACGCGAACGCGATCTCAGGGCATGGCAAGTCCGTCTGGGCATCGTCGCGGATTCCCGCGCCGCGGCAATCGCCGACTGGCTTGAGCGCCAGCGCGAGGTCTTCCGCGGCTTGGCCGAAAACACCGCGCTTCAGCTCTACATGACCGAGATCGCGCTCGTCGCGACGCAACAGGCGACGGTGACCGACGCCGAGGCGCAGGCGCAGTATCTGCGCAATCTGCTGGTCGTCACGGCCGAGCGTACCGGCTTCGCCGCGCCGCCGCGAGGGCCGCAGGTGGCCGCCAACGTGCGCCGTGTCGCCGTTGCCGGCCTGATGCTGGTCGACGCGGGCGGGCGCCTCCTGGTGACCACGCCCGATGCACCGGCGATCGACGCGCGATTGGCCGGGTTCATTGCCCGGCTTGGAAACGAGGCGGCGGCGTTCGACATCCATGCCGGCGCCGGCGGGCGTCCGTCGATGGCATTTGCCGCGCCCATCTTCGCCCTCCAGTCCGATCCCGGCGGCCAAAGGATCGGGGCAATCGTCGGGGTGAAGGAGGTCGATCGCGAGCTGTTCGCGCTACTGCAGCGGCCGCCGATGGCCGAGCGCACGGCCGAATCGATGCTCGTCCGGCGCACCGACGGGGCGATTGAGTACCTCTCCCCGCTGCAGGACGGCACGCCCGCGCTGGGCAAGCGGCTCGCCGCCGACACGCCCCATTTGGCCGCGGCGCACGCGCTCGCCGTTCCCGGCGGCTTCGGCATCTTTCGCGACTATCGGGACGTCGAAGTTCTGTCGACGGGGCGCGCCATCGCCAGCATGCCATGGACTCTCGTCCATAAGGTCGATCGCGTCGAGGCGCTCGCCGAAAGCGACGCGCGGCTGCGCCGGATGTCGGTGATCCTACTCTTGGGCGTATTCGGCATCACCGCGGCGATGGGGGCGTTTTGGATGCATGGCGCGTCGCGGCGCGCCGGCGAGGCGGCGCGGCGGCTCGAAGAGTTGGCGCGGCGCCTGGATAATCAGGGCCGGCTGCTTCGTCTCGTAACCGACAGCCAGACGGCGGCGATATTCATCGCCGATCGCGAGGGCAAGCTGCGTTTTACCAATAACGCCGTGGCTCGTCGGCTCGGAATATCAGCCGACGATTTGAGCGGTAAGTCGCTTGCGGCGGCCTTTGGGCCGGGCGAAGCCCGGCGGTACGAAAAGCTTAGCCGCACGGCGCTCGAAAAAGGGGCGATCGAGCCGGCGGTTGAACGAATCGATCACGAATCGGGCGGGGTGCGCGTCTTGCGCACGCAGCATATCCCTCTTTCGGGCGACGGCGTCGTGGCCGAAGGCGTGTTGGTGGTCGAGGACGACATCACCGAAGCGGTGGTCGAGCGCGAGCGGCGGGAAAAGAGCCAGGAGTTGCTGGTTAAGACGTTGGTCGACATCGTCGACAGCCGCGATCCCTTTGCGCGCCACCATTCGCAGCATGTCGCCGCGGTGGCGCGGCGCATCGCCGAGGAAATGGAGGCCGACGCGGCCATCGCCGACGCGGCGGAAACGGCGGGAACGCTGCTCAATATCGGCAAGATCTTCGTACCCGCCGAGCTGTTAGCCAAGCAAGGCGGACTGAGCGAGGAAGAGCTGGCGAGGGTACGCGACGCCATCCGCCGCGGCAATGAACTGCTCGACGGAATCGAGTTCAATGCGACGGTTGCGCGCGCGCTTCGCGAGGCGGCGGAGCATTGGGATGGGAGCGGGCCACGCGGGCTCGAGGGCGAGCGGATTTACCTGCCGGCGCGGATCGTCGCGGTGGCGAACGCTTTCGTCGCCATGGTCAGCCATCGCGCTTATCGTCCCGGTCTCGGCATCGACGAAGCGATCGCGCGGCTGCAGCGCGACGCCGGAGCCGCGTTCGATCGTGGCGTGGTGGCAGCGCTGGTCAACGATCTGGAGAACCGCGGCGGGCGCGCCCGCTGGGCCGCATTCACCGAGCCACCGGGCGCCGGTTGAGAAAAAAGGACGGGGCGGCGGCCCAATGACCGCGCGCCCCGCTTTACCCCCCGTGCCCCTGCCGGCCGATCGCTCGACCGGACTCCGACGCTCTACTGCAGGACGACCTCAACCCGCCGGTTTTGCGGCTCGCGAACCCCGTCGGCGGTCGGAACCAGCGGCTGCGTCTCGCCTTTGCCGACGACGACGATCTGGTTCTCAGGGATGCCCTGACGGACCAGTGCCGCCTTGACGTTGTTGCCACGGCGCTCGGACAGGCGCTGGTTATAGCGGTCCGAACCCGAGCGGTCGGCGTGACCGGTCGCGGTGATGCGCGTCACGTTGCCGGCTTTGGCCGAGGCCGCCGCCTGCTCGATGACCCGCTGTCCCTCGGCGGTGATGTCGGCCCGATCCCAGTCGAAGAAGACGAGGAAGTTGCGCTGCGGTCCCGGAGCGGGCGCCGGCG
>DATFES010000367.1:0-4393 GCA_035250945.1 Alphaproteobacteria bacterium
GACGATCACGCTCTCCCCCTCGTTGAGGCCGTCGCGAATCTCCACCATGCCGCGGCCGGTGATGCCTGTCTTGACGCTGCGCCGCCGCGCCATGCCGTTTTCGATGACGTAGATGCGCCCGGCGCGCACCGCGTCGCTCGGCACCAGCAGCACGTTTTCGCGCGTCTCGACGATGATGTTGATCTCGGTCGTCATGCCGATATGGAGTTTGGTGTCGTCGGGCAGCGCGATGCGCACCCGGTAGCTCTTGTTGACCGGATCGCCCTTGGGCGTGATCTCGCCGACGACGCCCGCGAGGGTCTCGCCGGGGAACGCATCGGCCTTGATCAGCGTCCGTTGGCCGATCTTGACGCGCGGGATGTCCTCCTCGTCGACGTCGGCGGTGATGCGCAGCGGGCGCGGCTGGCCGATCCAGAACAGCACGTGCTGCTTGTCGACCACCTCGCCCACTTCGTAGTCCTGGCGCAGCACGACGCCGCCCATCGGCGCGGTCAGCGTCAAGTCGGCGATGCGCTGGCGTTGCGCCGACATCGCCGCCTGCGCCTGCAGGAACTCGCTTTGCGCCCGCTCGCGGGCGTCGCGGCTGGCGAAACCGCGTTCGGCAAGCGTAGTCTGCCGTTGCAATTCCTCGCGCCAATAGCGCTCGCGCGCATCGAGCTCGGCGAGCCGCGCCTTCGCCTCGCGATCGTCGAGCTGGGCGAGCGGCCGTCCGGCGGCCACCTCGGCGCCGTCGCGAACGAAGATCGCCGCGACCCGCCCGGCGACAACCGGCCCGACTTTCGCCCACGTCACCGGTTCGACGGTGCCGGTGGCGTAGACCGCGGCCGCCGCGGGTCCGCGCATCGCCGGCGCGGTCGTCACCTGCGGTCGGCTGGCGGCGAAGTAATAGCCGCCGGCGCCGAGCGCCACGGTCAGCGCCGCGACGGTGTAGAAAATGGTTCGGCCACGCATCGATGGGAGAATCCGTGCGACGTGTTAACCAATGCCGCGTTGCACTATATCCCATATAGTGCGCCGCGAGCGACCCGGCAGGCTCGACGGCGAGCGATCATCCGAGGCGACGGCAGTGCGGCATGACGACGCGGGCGATCATGATTCATTCCCTCGACGACGCGCGCGCGGCGCTGGCCGCCGCCGGCGCGCTCGGGCGCCCGGTGACGTTGGTGAGCGGTCCAGGCGCCGCAGCCTACGGCGGCGCGCTGTGGTTTCGCCGCGTCGTCGAGCTGGCCTGTGCCGAGTATCCCGGCGTCGAGGCGACCGCCGTGCTCGATTGCGCCGATGCGCCTGGACACGTGCTCGGCGCCTTGCGCGCCGGGATGCGCCACGTCGCCTTCGATGGTGCGCCGGAGACGGCGCGCAAGCTTTCCGAGATCGCGCGCGCCCAGGGGGCCGAGCTGGTGACCGAGGCATTTACGACGTTTGATCCGCGGGGCCAACGCGATCCGGTCGCCGCGTGCCGTGCGTTCCTCGCCGCGGCGTCGTGACGGCGGCGTCGCTCCCGTGGTGGCATCCGGCGCGCTTTGCCGCGCGTCGCGCCAATCTCGAGAAACGCGCGGCGATCGTCGCCGCGACGCGCGCATTTTTCGCCCGCGGCGGTTTCGTCGAAGTCGAGACGCCGGCCCTGCAAGTCTCGCCGGGCATGGAGCCGCACCTCGCCGCGTTTGCGACCGAAATCGAGGCGCCGGGGCGCGCCGCGCGGCGCAAGCTCTATCTCCACACCTCGCCCGAATTCGCGATGAAGAAGCTGCTGGTCGCCGGCTGCACGCGCATATTCCAGCTCGCGCGCGTCTTTCGCAACGCCGAGCGCGGCGATACCCACCATCCCGAATTCGTCATGCTGGAATGGTATCGCGCCGGGGCCGGCTACACGGTCTTGATGGACGATTGCTCCGCCCTGCTCCGCGACTCCGCCGCCGCAGCAGGCGCATCGAGCTTCGTCTGGCGCGGCAAAAGCTGCGATCCGCGCGCGACGCCGGAGCGCATTACGGTCGTCGATGCGTTCGGACGCTTCGCCGGCATCGACCTCGCGGCGACGATGGCCGATCCGCAGGCGCCCGACGCGATGGCGCTGGCGCGCGAGGCGGCGCGGATCGGCGTTCGCGCGGCGCCGGGGGACCGCTGGGATGACGTGTTTTTTCGCGTCTTTCTCGAGCGCATCGAGCCCCGTCTCGGCGCCGGGCGTCCGACGATCGTCTACGACTACCCGATCTCCATGGCGGCGCTGGCGCGGGCCAAGCCGAATGATCCGCGCTTTGCCGAACGATTCGAGCTATATGTCGCCGGCCTTGAACTGGCCAACGCCTTTGGCGAACTGACCGACGCGATCGTGCAACGGCGGCGCTTCGAAGCCGACCAGGCCTTGCGCGAGCGGTTGTCGGGCGAGCGCTATCCGGTCGATCAGGATTTCCTCGACGCACTAGCGCACGGAATGCCAACGAGCGCTGGAATCGCGCTCGGCTTCGACCGGCTGGTGATGCTGGCAACGGGAGCGGAAAAGATCGAAGACGTGTTATGGGCGCCGGTCGAGCCGGCCGAGGGAGCGTGAACATGGACGGTTCGTCGGATTCTTGTCGGACGGCGCGCAGCGCCGCCGAACTCGTGGCCGCAGGCGCTGCGGGGTCGGAGCGTGCCGGGGAAATCGCCGCGGTCGCGGCGCGTTACGCCGTTGCCGTCACGCCGGCGATGCTCGAGCTGATCGACGCCGGCGATTCCGCCGACCCGATCGCCCGCCAGTTCGTGCCCGATGCGCGCGAGCTCGACGCCCGCCCCGAAGAGCGCCCCGATCCGATCGGCGACTGGACGCACTCGCCGGTGAAGGGCGTCGTGCACCGCTACCCCGACCGTGTATTGCTCAAGCCGACCCACGCCTGCGCGGTCTATTGCCGCTTCTGCTTCCGGCGCGAGATGGTCGGTCCCGGCGGCGAAGCGCTCACGCCGGCCGAACTGGCCGCGGCGCTCGACTACATTCGCGCGCACGGCGAAATCTGGGAGGTAATCCTGTCGGGCGGCGATCCGCTCGTCCTTTCGCCGCGCCGACTGGGCGAGATCTTCGGTGCGCTCGGCGATGTCGCGCACGTGCAAGTGATCCGGATCCACACGCGCGTGCCGGTCGTCGAGCCGGCGCGCATCGACCATCGCCTGCTCGCCGCGCTCGCCAGCGACAAGGCGGTCTACATGGCGTTGCACGCC
Organism: Alphaproteobacteria bacterium; assembly: GCA_035250945.1. Taxonomy (GTDB): domain Bacteria; phylum Pseudomonadota; class Alphaproteobacteria; order CACIAM-22H2; family CACIAM-22H2; genus DATFES01. The sequence continues at coordinate 3,190 of DATFES010000367.1, forward strand.
AATCATCCGCGCGAGTTCACGCCCGAGGCGCGCGCGGCGTGCCGGCGCATCGTCGCCGCCGGAATCCCGATGCTCGGGCAATCGGTGCTGCTGAAGGGCGTCAACGACGATCCGGCGACGCTCGAAGCGCTGATGCGCGCCTTCGTCGCCAATCGCATCAAACCGTACTACCTCCACCACGCCGATCTCGCGCCGGGCACCGGTCATTTCCGCACCACGATCGCCGAAGGTCAGGCGCTGATACGCGACTTGCGCGGGCGGGTGTCGGGACTGTGCCAGCCGACCTACGTGCTCGACATCCCGGGCGGCCATGGCAAGGTGCCGATCGGGCCGACGTATCTACGCCCTGACGGCGCTGTCGAAGAACCAGGTGGCGTCGCGCATCGCATTGATTCGGCGAAGTGAATCGCCGACGCCCCGCAGCGTTGAAAATCGCGTCACGGTCGGCTAAGAAGCCCCGAACGAACGATTTCGCGCGCCGCGCACATGGCGCAGAGCGCGCCGTTTCCCATCACCAGGAGGCCCGCCGGACATGAAGGTCAGCCAAAAGGTCAAACGCGTCCTCGCCAACTACGAGAGCGACAATCCCGGCACCAAGGCCAATCTCGCGCGCATCTTGATGCAAGGCCGCCTCGGCGGCTCGGGCAAGCTCGTGATCCTGCCGGTCGATCAGGGATTCGAGCACGGGCCGGCGCGCAGCTTCGCGCCCAATCCACCGGCCTACGATCCGCACTATCACTTCCAACTCGCGGTCGACGCCGGCCTCTCGGCTTACGCCGCGCCGCTCGGCATGATCGAGGCCGGCGCCGACAGTTTCGCCGGTGCTATCCCGACCATACTCAAGCTCAATTCCTCGAACAGTCTGGCGCGAGTGAAGGACCAGGCGGTGACCGGTTCGGTCAAGGACGCGTTACGCCTCGGCTGCGCGGCGATCGGGTTCACCATATATCCCGGCTCCGACGATCAGTTCGGCATGATGGAGGAGATCCGCGAGCTCGCGCTCGAGGCGAAGTCGAATGGGCTTGCGGTCGTCATTTGGTCCTATCCTCGCGGCGGCGAGCTAACGAAGGAAGGCGAGACGGCGATGGACATCTGCGCCTATGCGGCGCACCTCGCCACGCTGCTCGGCGCGCACATCATTAAGGTCAAGCCGCCGACCGGCGTCCTGTTCCAAGACGCGGCGAAGAAGGTCTATGAGACGCAC
>DATFES010000277.1:0-13242 GCA_035250945.1 Alphaproteobacteria bacterium
CGCGTCCGCGCCGGCGACTAGCAGGCGCGCGGCCGCGTGGGCGATGGGCCCCAACGCGCACGCCGGCCGGTCGTGCGATGGGCTAAAGACAAGCTTGAGCCCGCCGCCGTCGCCGACCAGCTGCGGACAGCCTTCCTCGAACTTGAGCGCTTGGTTGAGCGCGGCCACCCAGCTTGGTCGAATCTGACCGCCGCCGGCGAGCGCCGGAAGGACCTGCCGCAATGTGGCGCGCAGCATCGCTGCATCGGCGAGCGCAGCGGCGCACGCGGCGGGAGTCTGCCGCGCGCGCGCGCGCAGCCGGCCCGCGGTGATGGCGTCGACGGCGTTGGTTGTCGCGAGAAAATCGACGAGATCGTCCCAGGATTCGAGGCCGTCGCTGCCGCCGCGCGGATCGAGAACCGTGTTGGCGAAATCGATGGCCAGATCGTTTCCGATCAACAGGAATTGGCCGTTTCCGGCACGCAACGCGTCACGTTTGTTCATTGCCCGATGATCCACGCGCGAAATCGATACCGTTGCCAGTTTCGCCGATACCCTATCCGCCAATCGTAAACCAGTGAATCGGTATTTAACCAGTGTATTTCAAAGACGAAGGTCGTTCGCGCTTCGAAGGGGTATCGCCCGGCCGCGGCAGGCGCCGGTTTCTTGGCCCGGCGGTCAATGATGCGAGTGATGGGCGTGGATCACCGCATGGCCTTTGCCACGCGCGATCAGGTAGCGGTTGATGGGAAAGGCGGCAAGCCCGGCGACTATGAGCGAAAACGCCAAGGCGGCCCAGAACAGCAAGTCGCGCAAGCCGGCGTCCATCGCGCCTGGGATCAGCACCATTACGAGATTGTCGACAATCTCCATGACGGTGATCGACGCCGTGTCGGCGGCGAGCGCCAATCGCAACACCCGCCGTGGCGCGATGCCCGCGCGCACGAGCGGTACTATCGTGAAAGCGTAGCCGAAGAAGAACGCCAAGACGATCGCGAGCCCGATGGTCGTCGCATTGGAAAATTCGAGCGCCGTCCCGATCACCATTCCCAGTACTTCGCCGACGGCGCAGCCGCTGAGACAATGCAACGTCGCCATGAGCGCGACTCGGTTGAGCGTAGCGCCAGCGCCGGCGTGTTCCTCGGGCGAATGGTTCATCGTCTAATTTGCGTCCCAGACAGGTTCGACTTGGTAGCTGTCGATGCGCGCGGGTGGATTTCCACCCGGCGGCCGATCATGTGCGCGCTAAGGACCCTCGAAAAAGCCGATCGACTCGCCCGGAAGCTCGGCGGAGGCGCGATAGATGTCGAGACACATCTCGATGAAGCCAGCATCGTAGTCGAACGAATAGGCATCGGCGAGGTTTCGCAGATCGCGGAGCTCCTTGCGCGTGAGCGTCAATATGATGCCGCCAGCGTGTTCCTCGAGGCGACCGAGTTTGAAGCACTCGGCGATCTCGGCCATCGCATAGTTCGCGTCGAGATAGGCATGGACCAGGAACGCCTCGCCGTTCGGCAGGCGCGCATAGACTCCCTCGGACTCGGCCGCGCTCATTCGCCGATCAGCCTCAACCACGCATCCTCGTCGATCACGGTGACGCCATGTTTCTTGGCCTCGGCGAGCTTGGAACCGGCGCCGGGACCGGCGACAACGAGATCGGTCTTCTTCGACACCGATCCGGCCACTTTCGCCCCCAACGCTTCGGCGCGCGCCTTCGCCTCCTGGCGCGTCAGACGCTCCAAAGTGCCGGTAAAGACGACGGTCTTGCCGGCCACCGGCGAGCCCGCCGTCTTTGGCTGGGCGTAGTCCTCGACCGTGATCTCGCGCGCCAGATCGTCGAGCGTGGCGCCGTTGTGTGCTTCGGCGAAAAACGCGAGGATGTCGGCAACCATCGATGGCCCGATCTGGCTGATGTTATCCAAATCCTGCGCCGCTTCGCCCTCGGGATGGCGAACCGCGGCCTCCATCGCCTTGCGCCAGGCGCCGAACGAGCCGTAATGGCGGGCCAGCAAGCGCGCGGTCGCCTCGCCGATCTGCCGGATGCCGAGCGCGTAAATGAACCGCTCGAGCGATATTCGTCGTCGCGACTCGATCGCCGCCAGCAGTCGTTCGACCGACTTGGCGCCCCATCCCTCGCGCTGCTCGATTTCGCGCGCCCGGCGATGCAGACGGAAGATGTCGCCCGGCGTTCGCAGCAAACCATCGGCGTAAAAAGCTTCGATATGCTTCTCGCCGAGACCCTCGATGTCGAATGCGTTGCGCGAGACGAAGTGGCGCAAACGCTCCACCGCCTGGGCGGGGCAGGTGAGGCCTCCGGTGCAGCGCCGCGCGACCTCGCCCTCGGCGCGCACCGCCAGCGAGCCGCAGACCGGGCAATGGTCGGGGAAACGATACGTCTTGGCGCCCTTAGGGCGCTCGTCCAGTACGACCCCGACGACTTGCGGAATGACGTCGCCGGCGCGCTGGACGATGACCGTGTCGCCGATGCGGATGTCCTTGCGACGGATTTCGTCCTCGTTGTGCAAGGTCGCCCGCGCCACGACGACCCCCCCGACATTCACCGGTTCAAGCTCGGCGACCGGCGTCAATGTACCGGTCCGGCCGACTTGGATGGTGATGGCGTTGAGTCGTGTGCGCGCCTGCTCGGCGGGGAATTTGTGCGCAATCGCCCAGCGCGGCGCGCGGCTCACCATGCCCAGCCGCTCCTGCCAGTCGAAGCGGTTCACCTTGTAGACAACGCCGTCGATGTCGTAGGCGAGGCGCGCGCGTCGGGCCGCCATGCCGCGGTAAAATTCCAGCGCCGCGTCGACGTCCGCGCATAACCGCGTATCGGAATTGACGCGCACGCCCCATCCGCGCAGCCGCTCCAGCATGTGCACATGCGTGTCGCCGACCTTGCCGCCGGCGACTTCGCCCAATGCATAGCCAAAGAAACGCAAGCGCCGGCTCGCGGTGATCCGCGAGTCGAGTTGGCGCAGGCTGCCGGCGGCGGCGTTGCGCGGGTTGGCGAAAAGCGACTCCTCCTTCTTCTTTCGGCTCTCGTTGAGCTTGATGAAATCGGCGCGCTGCATATAGACCTCGCCGCGGACCTCGAGCACGGCGGGCAGCTCGCGCCCCTTGAGATACGCGGGCACGTCGTCGAGCGTGAGCAAATTGGCCGTCACGTCCTCGCCCGATTCGCCGTCCCCGCGCGTGGCGCCGGCTACGAATTTTCCCTTCTCGTAACGCAGCGACACCGATAGCCCATCGATCTTCGGCTCGGCCGACAGCTCGACCCGCTCGTCGGCGCCAAGTTTGAGAAATCGGCGCACCCGATCGGCGAAATCGCGGATGTCCTGCTCGTCGAACGCGTTGTCCAACGACAGCATCGGCCGCGCATGGACGATCTTGGCGAACCCGGCGGCGACCGGCGCGCCTACGCGCCGGCTCGGACTGTCCGGGCGCACCAGATCGGGGAAGCGCCTTTCGATCGCCGCATTGCGCACACGTAGCGCGTCATATTCGGCATCGGAGATCTCAGGATTGTCGTGCTGGTAATAAAGGCGGTCGTGATGGCCGATCTCGCCCGCCAAGCGAGCCAACTCGTTCTCGGCTTGCGCGGGCGTCAAATCCTCGACCGCGACCGGCGCGCCGCCCGACTTCCTGGAGCTCACGCCCGCGCTCCGGCGAGCAGGCTCTCGGCGGCGGCTCGCGCCGCCTCGGTGATCCTTGCCCCCGACAGCAGGCGCGCAATCTCCTCGCGCCGCGCGGCCTCGTCGAGCGGCTCGACGGTGGTGACGACCGCACCCTTGGCGGTTTTCTTGCTGACCCGCCAGTGATGATCGGCGCGCGCGGCGACTTGCGGCGAATGGGTGACGACAAGCACCTGCACGCCGCTCGCAAGCCGCGCCAGGCGTTCGCCGACGGCCGCCGCCGCCGCGCCGCCTATGCCGCTATCGACCTCGTCGAAGACCATCGTCGGCGTTGCGCCCGATCGCGCCAGCACCACCTTGAGCGCAAGCATGAAGCGGGCGAGCTCGCCGCCGGACGCGATCTTATCGAGCGGTCCCGGATCGACGCCGGGATTGGTCGCCACCTCGAAGGTGATTCGCTCGGTGCCATGTGCGCTCCATGCGGCTTCTGTCAACGCATCGCTGCGGGTGCGGAAAGTCGCTTTCTCGAGCTTGAGCGGCGGTAGTTCCCTGGCGACCGCACGATCCAGTTTCGCCGCCGCCGCCGAGCGCACCGCCGACAGCCCTCGCGCCGCATCGAGATAAGCCTCGCGCGCGCGATGCACCGCAGCGGCAAGCCGCGCTAGGCGGCCCGCGCGATCGTCGATCGTGGCGAGCCTGTCGGCGATCTCACCCCGCAACGCCGGCAACCGATCGACTTCGACGCGGTGCTTGCGCGCCAGGCCGCGCAAGGCGAACAGCCGCTCCTCGGCGCGTTCGAGGTCGCCGGTGTCGACATCGAGCGCCGCGCCTGCCTGCTCGACCTGCAATGCGGCTTCGCTGGCCTCGATCGCCGCACGGTCGAGCGCGGCGATGGCGTCGTCGAGCCGGCCTTGCGCCGATTGCGCCACGCGCTCGAGATGGCGTTGCGCCGCCCGTAATGCGCCCGCAACGCCTTTGTGCTGCGACAATTCGGCGGTGGCGGCGTTGAGGGCGTCGGCGAGTTTTTCGCGCGCGGAAAGGAGCGTCCGCCGCGCCGCCAGCTCCTGCTCCTCGCCGGGCCGTGGATCCAGCGCGTCGAGCTCGGCGAGGGCGTGACGCAGGTAATCCTGATCGCTCTCGGAGCGCGCCGCTTCGGCTCGCGCGGCGTCTTCACCGGCGACCGCAGTCTGCCAGGCGGCGAACAGCGCGCCGAGCTTCGCCGCTTCGCCGGCGAGGCCGCCGTGAAGGTCGAGCGCCTGGCGATGCGTCGCCGAATCGAGCAGACCCTGATTGTCGAACTGACCGTGGATTTCGACCAACGATGCGCCGAGCTCGCGGAGCAGACCGACCGACGTCGGCTGATCGTTGACGAAGGCACGACTGCGGCCATCGAGACCAAGCGTTCGCCGCAGCAAGAGCGGGCCGTCGATCGCGATGTCCTGCTCGCGAAGTCGCCTCACCGCCGGATGATCGCCGGGAAGATCGAATGCAGCGGTGACGGAGGCGCTCTGCGCGCCCTTGCGGACAAGCGCACTGTCGCCGCGTACGCCCAACGCCAAGCCGAGCGCGTCGAGCAGGATCGATTTTCCGGCTCCAGTTTCGCCGGTCAGCGCGGATAACCCACCGGAGAATTCGAGATCGAGCCGATCGATCAGCACTACGTCGCGTATGGATAATCCAAGCAGCATGGCTAGAAGCGCGTCACGGCGAGGCGACGGCGGCGCGTAGCGGCGGTGCCGGCTCACACGCGCCGGAAGGCGATTCACAAGCGTGTAATCGCCGGTCTTGCCCCTCGCCTTTTGACAGACTCGGAGTGAAGGGCACGAGAGGCGCCCTCATGACATGCTCTAGAATATCGAACTGAAGGCTCGGGCGAAGAATCCCGGCCGTTCTTGTGCCGGCAATGCGCCATTGACGACCAGCGCATAGGAGTCGACGTACCACTCGCTTCCGGGGTAATTGTGGCCGAGTACCGCCGCTGTCTTGCGCGCCTCCTCGGTCAGCCCGAGAGCCAGATAACACTCGATGAGGCGGTGCAACGCCTCCGGCACATGGTTCGTCGTCTGCCATTTCTCCGCCACGACCTTGAAGCGGTTGATCGCCGCGAGATAATGCCCGCGCCTCTGATAGAAGCGGCCGACCTCCATTTCCTTGCCGGCAAGGTGATCGTAGGTCAGCTCGATCTTCAGCCGCGCGTCGCGTCCATAGGCGGATTCGGGAAAACGTCGCACCACCTCGTCGAGCGACTTGAGCGCAAGTTCGGTCATGCGCGCGTCTCGCTGAACATCGGTGATCTGCTCGTAATAGCAGAGCGCCTTGAGATAATAGGCGTACGCGACATCGCGGTTCGACGGATTGAGCTGGATGAACCGGTCGAGCGCGACGATGGCGTCGTCGTATTTGTTGTTCTGATAATGCGCGTACGCCGCCATGAGTTGACCCTTGGTCGCCCAGACCGAATAGGGGTGTTGGCGTTCGACCTCATCGAATTGCTTGGCGGCCTCGACGTATCGCTCGTCGAGCAGCGCATCGATGCCTTGATTGTATAGCTGCTCCGGCGGGCGCTCGATGTACTCGTCCTTGTCGCGCGACCCGCATGCGGCGAGCGCCAGCGTTAGGACAGCCAAAAAGGCGGCGCGCACCATTGCGCCCTTTGCGACTCGGGGGTATACGGACCGGATCATGGGCGCGAACTATACCTAGGAACCGCGCCGCTTCCTAGATGTCGAGACGGCCCCCTGGACGTTCAATCGCCAGCCGCCGGCCGCAGAGCGCCGACGTCGGAGACGACCGGCCTGGGCGCCACAAAATGCGCCTCGGTGAGATCGATATAGCGCCAGGCCTGACGCCGGCCGAATAACGTGTGGAGCGCCTGATTGTTGTGCTTGTGCCCGGAGCGAAGCGCGTTGATCTGCCCGACGATCGGCGCGCCGGCGAGATACAGATCGCCCACGCAATCGAGAATCTTGTGCCGGACGAACTCGTCATCGTAGCGCAAGCCTTCCTTGTTGAGGACGCGATCTCCGCTCACCACGACGGCGTTGTCGAGCGAGCCGCCGCGCGCAAGGCCGGCGGCGCGGAGTTGTTTGACCTCGTGCAAGAACCCGAAGGTGCGCGCGCGCGCGACCTCGGCGCGGAACGATTCCGACGACAGCGGAACAAAGCACGATTGCCGGCGGATCGCCGTGCTTTCGAAATCGATCTCGAAATCGATGGCGAACCCCGCGCCCGGCAGGAACTCGAGCCGCCGCTTGCCGTCGTCCACGGTCACGCGCTGGAGGATCTCGATGGCGCGGCGCGGCGCGTCTTGCTCGACCACCCCCGCGCAGTCGATGAGGAACAGAAACGGCGCGGCGCTGCCGTCCATCACCGGCGCTTCGGGCCCGTTGATTTCGATGACCAGGTTGTCGATCTCGGCGCCATAGAGCGCCGCCATCAGGTGTTCGACCGTGCCGACGGTCGCCCCGGCGGCATTGCCCAGCATGGTGCACAACCGGGTGTCAACCACATGGCGATAGTCGGCCTTGATGTCCGCCGCCGTCGGCCGGCCGCGGGTCATGCGCAACAGATCCGTGCGACGGAAGACGATGCCCGTACCCGCAGGGGCGGGTTGCAGGGTCATGGTCACCTTGACCCCCGAATGGAGGCCGGCTCCGGTGCAGCTGATCGCGGTCTTGATGGTCTTCTGACGGATCGCGGGCGACGCCATTCCATCGAACTCCAAGATGCCGAGATATCCCAGTTTTTACGGAATTCGGCCGGATAATCGAAGCACTTCAGGGGGGTAGGTACCAACCCCGCCTGAAGCGCTCAAATCACCTTTTATTACATTTTGTTACGCGGTTAACGGTCGAATTTCCCAATCTTTTCAATGCCGTCAATTTGCTTGCCGGCGCAGAAAAGCAGGGATGTCGAGGAGGTCGTCCTCAACCCGTCCGGGCGCGATCCGATCGGCTGGATCGAGACCGCCAAGCCGCGGCTGCGCGGGCGCCGGCTGTGCGATGTGCGATTGCGGCGTCTGCGTGGCTTCAACTTCTGTATGTGCCGAAACCGGTGACGCCGGTGGCGTGGCCGGTCGAGCCGACGGGGCTGCCGGCTGCGCCTGCCGTGCGCGACCCGTTCCGGTCACGCGCTCGAACAGGCTGGGACCGCGCCCCCGTTCCTTCGCTGTCGGGCGGACGGGTGGCGGACCATTGGCCATCGCGGCCTCGGCATAGGGATCGCCCGCCGAACGCGATTGCGGCGCTGGCCGTGACATCGTCGGCTGCGCGGGCGCATCCATGGGTCGCGGCGCAATGAACGGCGCGTTGGCCGCGTCTTCCACGTGCCGCTGCGGACGCGCCGGTTCGGGGATGCTTAGCGAGGCCGGCGTCGGCTGCGCCGCTTGCGCGATCGCCGCTTGGCCGAACGTCGCTGTCGGCTGAAGCGTCGGGTGCGCCGCCGCGTCGACCCTGAGCGCCGCCGCGCCCTCGCTGCGCATTGCCGGCTGCATCATCGGTCGCGCCGGGCGTGACTGGGCCAAGCTGATCACCGTCGGCGGTCGCTCGGAGAGCGCCTGGGCGTCGATGCCGGTCGCCACGACCGAGACGCGCACGCGGCCAGTGAGCCGTTCGTCGAAGGTCGAACCGAAGATGATGTTGGCCTCGGGATCGACCTCGTCGCGAATCCGGTTCGCCGCCTCGTCGACCTCGAACAGCGTCATGTCCGGCCCGCCGGTGATATTGATGAGCACCCCCTTGGCGCCCTTCATCGACACATCATCGAGCAGCGGATTCGAGATCGCTTTCTGCGCCGCGTCGAGCGAGCGGTTGTCGCCCTCCGCCTCGCCGGTGCCCATCATCGCCTTGCCCATCTCGCTCATCACCGTGCGGATGTCGGCGAAATCGAGATTGATCAGCCCCGGCATCACCATCAGGTCGGTGACGCCGCGAACGCCCGAGTACAGCACGTCGTCGGCCATCTTGAACGCGTCGGCGAAGGTCGTCCGCTCGTTCGCCACCCGGAACAGGTTCTGGTTCGGGATGATGATGAGCGTGTCGACCATGTGCTGCAGTTCCTCGATGCCCGCCTCGGCGATGCGCATCCGATGGTGACCTTCGAAATGAAACGGCTTGGTGACGACACCGACGGTGAGGATCCCTTGTTCGCGGGCGGCGCGCGCGAGAACCGGCGCCGCGCCGGTGCCGGTGCCGCCGCCCATTCCGGCGGCGATGAACACCATGTGCGCGCCCGACAGCGCGTCGAGGAGCTCGTGGATCGCCTCTTCGGCCGCGACGCGGCCGGTGTCGGGCCGCGAGCCGGCGCCAAGTCCTTGCGTGACGCCAAGCCCGAGTTGGATGCGCCGCTCGGCCAGCGATTGCGACAGCGCCTGGGCATCGGTGTTGGCGACCACGAATTCGACGCCCTCGAGCTTGGCGCGAATCATGTTGTTGACCGCATTGCCGCCGGCGCCGCCGACGCCGAAGACGGTTATGCGCGGCTTCAGCTCTTGCGAGCTATTCCTTGGGACCGAGAGATTGATCGTCATGTTGGCCTCCAATTATGTGTCGTATGTCGGTTCGACGCCGGCATTCCGCCCGGCAGCGGGTTGGGGTTGAGAGGTAAGTCGGTTCAAAGGTTGTCGCGGATCCATGTCCCGAAGCGCCCGAACATGCCGGCGAAGGCGCCGGCACCCGATGCGTTTTCGGCGAGGGCGGAAGCGATCGGCCGGTCGGTCTCGGCGTGCGCGCGCATCGCATGCGTCAATAGCCCGGCGCAGGTGGAAAAGGCGGGCCCGCCCGTCTGGTCGGAGAGCCCGCTGACCCGGATCGGGCGGCCCGCGCGGACCTGTTTGTCGAGCACAAGGGCGGCGAGCTCGCGGGTCCCTTGGAGCTGGCTGGCGCCGCCAGTCACCACGACGCGCCGGCCGGCGACCTTGTCGAAACCGCTCGCCTCGATGCGCGAGCGCACCAGCTCAAAGGTCTCCTCGAGGCGCGGCTGGATGATGCCGGTGAGGATAGACTTCGGCACGTGGTTGGCTTGGACGTGGTCTTCCTCGCCGACCAGCGGCACATCGATGATCTCGCGCGCGTCGGATGGCGAGGTGATGGCGCTGCCATAGAGCGTCTTCATCCGCTCGGCATGGGCCAGCGGGGTCGACAAGCCGCGCGCGATGTCGTTGGTGACGTGGTTGCCGCCGATCGGCACGCAGTCGGCGTGGATGACGTTTCCGTCGAAGAATATCGCGAACGACGTCGTGCCGCCGCCCATGTCGATCACCGTCACACCGAGGTCCATCTCGTCCTCGACCAGCGTGGCGAGCCCCGCGGCATACGGGCTGACCACGAACGATTCGATGTCGAGCCGGCAGCGTCCGACGACCGTCTCGAGATTCCTCACCGGCCCGGCGCTCGCCGTGACGAGATGCATGTTGACGCCGAGCCGCTCGCCGTACATTCCGCGCGGGTCGCGGATACCGCGGCTGCCGTCGATGGTGAAGCCGACCGGAATGGCGTGCAGCAATCGCCGATCGTTGTGCGCGTGCGCGGCGCGGCCCTGATCGACGACGCGGCGCAAGTCGCCGTCGCCGATTTCGTGGCCGGCGATCGACACCTCGACGCCGATCGTGCGCGAGGTCGGCGCGCCGCCCGAGACGTTGACGATGACATCGTGCAGCGTTTCGCCGGCCATCTGCTCGGCGGCGCTGACCGCGTTGATGATCGACTGCTCGGCCGCCTCCATATCGACGATCGCGCCGTTGCGCATGCCCTTGGACACCTGATGGCCGATGCCGACGACGCGCGGCGCCGGCGCGGCGAGCGATTGGCCGGAATCGAGCTTGGCGACGAAGCAGGCGATCTTGGTCGAGCCGACATCGAGCGCCGCGACCAGTCCGTTACGCATACGTTTCTTCGGTTTGCTCACTACGTTCTCCCCTCTCTCGGCGCCGGACTAGGTCGGCCGCCCGGCCCCGCGCGCGCCTTTGGGCGGCGGCGGCGCCACCTCGCGCACGGTGCGCAGGATCAAGCGGTCGGGCAGGCGGAGGTCGACCACCGTCACGTCGCGTTCGAGCAGCCCGTCTTTGCGGATAAGTTCGGCGAGGCGCATCCACGCCGCGCCGGCGTTGATTTCCGGCAGACGGACGTCGACGCCGTTGTCGAGCTTCAAATTCCAGCGGCGGCCGCCGACGCGGATCGCCGCCGTGACGCGCTTGGCGATGTCGGGTTCGGTTGCGAGCAGCGCCACGAGCTGGGCGGCATGGTTCGGCGCGTCCGATCCGACGACCTGCGGCAGGTGGGCGAAGCGGCGAGCGTCGACGCCGCGGATTTCCACGCCTTGGCGGTCGATCAGCGCGATCCGGCCGTGGTTCTGCCACAACGCCAACGGCACGCGCTCGACCACGCGGATGTAGATCGTATCGGGCAGCCGGCGCTCGACATCGGCGCGGCTGATCCAAGCCAGCCGCTCCAGCTCGCCCTTGGCACGAGCGGGATCGAAGGCCAGGATCGGCGCGCCATGGCGGATCTCGATCGCGGCAAGGAGATCGGCGGGCGCCGTTTCAGCGCGTCCCTCGACGAAAACGTCCTTGACCGACAAGCCGAGCTTCGCCGACGCGACGAGCGCACGATCGCCGGCATCGACGAGGAAATGGTTCGCCGCCGGCGGCATTCCGACGCGCCCGACATACGCCGCGGCGACGGCGGCCATGCCAATCGCCAGCGACCACGCGGCGACCCACGCCACGCGCGAGAAACGCCATCGCGCGCCGGTCCGGCGGCCGGCGTGGCGACGCGACGCGCGGCCGAACCGGCTCATGACGCCCTCCGCAGGCGTTCGCAGCTTGCCTGCTCGATGAGCCACTCGCAAAGCGCACCGAATGAAATGCCGAGCGCCTTCGCCTGCTCGGGAACCAGCGACAGGGGCGTGAAGCCTGGCTGCGTGTTGATCTCGAGGAAATACAACCCGGCGGCCCCGGGCTTGCGGTCGTCATAGCGAAAATCGCTGCGGCTGATGCCGCGGCAACCAATGGTGCTGTGCGCCAGCAACGCCAAACGCATCGCCTCATCGAAGACCGGCGGCGGCACCGGCGCGGGAATCACGTGCTCGGCGTGGCCCGGCGTGTATTTCTTGGTGTAATCGAAGTGGCTGCCGGTGTAGCGGATCTCGGTGACGGTGAGCGCTCGCTCGCCCATAACGCCGACGGTGAGTTCACGCCCGGCGATGTATTCCTCGACCAGCACCAATTCGCCTTGCGGTTTGTCGTCGCCCGACGGCGCCGCATTGTCGCCGTTCATGACGATGCGCACGCCGACGGTCGATCCCTCGTCGACCGGTTTGACGACGTACGGGCGGGGCAGGGGATCGCCGGTCGCAAGGTCGGTGCGCCGCATCACGCGGCCCTTCGGCGTGCGCACGCCGACCGTCTCGACGACGCGCTTGGTGGTCGGCTTGTCCATGGCGATCGCCGAGGCCAGCACGCCCGAATGCGTGTAGGGGATGGCGAGCAGCTCGAGCAGCCCCTGCACGCAACCGTCTTCGCCATAGCGGCCGTGGAGGGCGTTGAAAATCACGTCGGGTCGCGGCGCCAGCGCCGCCATCAGCGCGCCGACATCGTCGCCAACGTCGAACGGAACAACGTCATGCCCGGCGGCGGCGAGCGCCTCGACGATCGCCGCGCCGCTCACCAGCGACACTTCGCGCTCGGCGGAGATGCCGCCCATCAGCACGACGATGCGCTTCCTCGGCGGGCTCACCGCGAGTCTCCATCGGCGGGCACGCCGATACGCCGGATCTCCCAGCGCAGCTCGACGCCGAACTTGTCCAGGACCCGGCGGCGCGCTTCCTCGCCGAGCGCCTCGATGTCAGCGGCCGAAGCAGTGCCGGTGTTGATCAGAAAATTGCAGTGCATCGGCGAGATCTGCGCGCCGCCGCGCCGCAAGCCGCGGCACCCGGCCGCATCGATCAGCTCCCACGCCTTGCGTCCCTGCGCTTGCGGGTCGTCGGGGTTGGCGAACGTGGAGCCGCCGGTGCGCGTGCGAAGCGGCTGCGTCGATTCGCGCGCGCGCTGGATTTCGTCGATCCGTCGCTGAATGTCCTCGGGCCGCCCCGGCTCGCCCTTCAGTTCGGCGGCGATGAAGATCCAATCCTCCGGCACGCCGCAATACCGGTACTCGAAAACCAGCGCGCCGTTCGTCAGGTAATGACGTTCGCCCTTGGCGTCGAGCGCGTCGGCGCCGAGCGTCACGTCTTTCATCTCGCGGCCGTAGGCGCCGGCGTTCATGCGTAGCGCGCCGCCGATCGTGCCGGGAATTCCGGAGAGAAACTCGAGCCCGCCCAATCCTGCTTCGCGCGCCGCCAGCGCGACGTTGAGGTCGAGCGCGCCAGCGCCGCATTTGAGCAGATTGCCGTCGCGCGCGATCTCGACGAAACCGCGACCCAACCGCACGACCACGCCGGGCACGCCGCCATCGCGCACCAGCAGGTTCGAGCCGACGCCGATTACCGTCGCCGGAACGTCGGTGGGCTTCCCGGCCAGGAACTGCGCCAGGTCGTCGATATCCGCCGGGCGAAACATCACCTCGGCCGGGCCGCCGACGCGGAACCACGTGATCGACGACAGCGGCGCTTTTTCGCTCAAGCGCCCGCGCACCTT